>JAGPCH010000014.1 GCA_018058125.1 Ignavibacteria bacterium
CTTTATTACTTTGTTCTTATTCTTTAATATAAAAGTATATTTTTCTTTCAGGAGAATTTTTTTCGATACAAAATCAACATTTTTAATTCCGGCTTCTTCAAACAGTTCTCTTTTTGCTGCATCTAATGTTGATTCTCCCTTATCTCTGTGACCTTTTGCAAAAGACCAATGACCTTTTTTATGCTTTAATATCAGAAATTTCAATGAACGGGGAAATTTACAGTACAATATTATTCCTACAGATTTATCTTTAGTAATTGGCAATCTTCTTCAGTTAATTAAATTTTATTATTTTTTAAATTACTCTTTAGAATCGGTTTTAGCTTTTTCCCAGACAACATCCATTTCTTCTAGAGTCATTTTTTCAATCGGGATATTATTTTCCTCGGCAAATTTTTCAATTTTTCTGAACCGGTTTCTGAATTTATTGATGGTTCCTCTGAGTGCATCTTCCGGATTGATCTTTAAAAATCTTGAATAATTTACAATAGAAAACAGGACATCACCCAATTCATCTTCAATCTCTTTAAGCGGCTTTCCGTTATTTACATTTTCGCGGAGTTCATGAAGCTCTTCCGAAATCTTGTCAAACACAGGCTCTTCTTCTTTCCAGTCAAAACCTACTTTTGATGCTTTTTCCTGTATTCTGTATGCTTTAAGCAACGCAGGCAGCTGTTCAGGAATTCCTTCAATAATGGATTTTCTTCCTTCATTTTTTTTCAGAAGTTCCCAGTTCTTTTTAACTTCTTCACTGTCTGTAATCTGCACATCTCCGAATACATGAGGATGCCTGTCAATAAGCTTAGTTTGCACAGAAGTTATAACTTCAGTAAGATCAAAATCTTTATTCTCTTCAGCTATGATCGAATGAAAAATAACCTGTAAAAGAATATCTCCCAATTCTTTCTTTAACTCCGGCATATTGTTCTCGTCAATAGCTTCAAGAACTTCATATGTTTCCTCAAGAAGACATCTTCTTAATGAAAGATGAGTCTGTATCCTGTCCCATGGGCAATCTTTTCGCAGACGTTTAACAATATTAACAAAATCATCAAACTCTTTTAAAAGTAAGTTTTCTTTATTCAAAAATAATTTGTTTAGAGAAATTTCTATTGGTGACAAGATAAAAATTTTATTATACTTTTTCAGTGGACAAATTCTGCATAATTGGGAATTGGAATTTCAGAATTGGGATCTTTGATCTTTGATCTTTGATTTATACGATATCAGAAATTGGAAATAACAGAGATCAAAAATCCAAAATCAAAAATCTCTCTATTTCCTTTAATTTCAGATATAAAAACTATACTTTTCTTTCTCAAAAATTTAAAAAAAAATATGGAAACAAAATATCCCGATGTAAAAAATTACATTTCAGGATCATTTACAAAGAATGGACACAAAACAATTGATGTGTTATGCCCTTTGGATGGTCAAGTAATTTCAACCGTTCCTTTATCAGAAAGAAAAGATCTTGATAAGGCTGTAAAGTCAGCATCTGAAGCCTATTTAATATGGTCGGCAGTTCCAATCAAAGAAAGAGTTCAGGTGTTTTATAATTATAAGACATTACTTGAAAAAAATCTGACCGAACTTTCGGAGCTAACTCACATAGAAAACGGAAAGACATTTGAAGAGGCAAAAGCGGAAGTTGAGAAAAGTATAGAGCTAACGGAGTTTGCATGTTCGCTGCCTCAGCTCATAGGAGGTGAATTACTTGAAGTAAGCGCCGGTGTTGAGTGCAGGATCGAGCATAAACCAATTGGAGTAGTAGCTTCGATCGCGCCTTTTAATTTTCCTCATATGGTTCCGCACTGGACCATTCCAAACGCAATTGCGCTGGGAAATTGTATGATACTGAAACCTTCGGAGCATGTACCTATTTCATCAAACCGTATCGCTGAAATGCTGAAGGAAGCGGGGCTTCCGGATGGAGTATTTAATGTAGTAAACGGAGACAGAGAAATAGTGGAAGCTATTTGTGATCATCCGGGAATTGCTGCTGTTTCATTTGTCGGTTCGACAAAAGTTGCAAAGATCGTTTATAGACGCGCAACATCGAATCTGAAAAGATGTGTTGCACTCGGTGGCGCAAAAAATCATTTAATTGTTTTACCGGATGCTCATCCTGAAATGACGGCAAATAATGTAGCGGCATCAATGTCAGGCTGTGCCGGACAGAGATGCATGGCGGCATCTGCAATGGTAGGAGTCGGGGAAGTCGGCGGTATAGTTGAGATGATAGTCGAGGAAGCAAAGAAGATCGTACCCGGAAAAAATCTTGGTTCTGTAATATCGAAAGAAGCAAAAGATAGAATAGAAAGATATATTTCTGAAGCCGAGAAGCAAGGCGCGAAAATATTGGTCGATGGAAGGAATGCAATTGTAGAAGGAAGTGAAGGCGGATATTATGTAGGACCTACAGTGATTGATTTTGTGACGCCAGACATGGCAATTGCAAAGGAAGAAGTATTTGGTCCGGTAATTTCGATAATCAGAGCAAAGGATATTGATGAAGCTATTGAGATCGAAAACAGTTCGGAATACGGTAATGCAGCATCAGTCTTTACACAAAGCGGAGCAGCCGCAAGATATATAATGGACAGAGCAAGCGCAGGTATGATTGGTATTAATATTGGAGTGCCTGTTCCTAGAGAACCGTTTTCATTTGGCGGATGGAACGAGTCAAAATTCGGTGTATGTGATATTACAGGAAAGAGTTCGATAGAGTTCTGGACACAGCTTAAAAAAACTACTACTAAATGGAATCCTGAAGCGAAGAAGAACTGGATGAGCTAGATTCGATTTGGGAATTGGGATATTTGATTTGGGATTTGAGTAAAATATAATTTTCAATCACACTTGATAAAATTTTCAACTATTATAAAACTAATTTAAATTCTCTTGATGAAAAAAAAATCTTCCATCTTATCTTTCCTGATTTTAACAATACTATTTTTTTATTCAACAAAAATATCAACAGCATGTACGGATGCCAGAATAATAGCAAAGGACGGATCAGTTCTTTCCGCAAGATCTATGGAATTTGGTGCGGCTATGAATTCAAGACTTGTCATCCGACCTCAGGGAACAGATTTTAAGTCATCTGCACCTGATAATGCAAAAGGAATAAGCTGGACAGGGAAATATGGATTTGTATATCTTGACGGTTTGGGAATAGATTGTGTAGTGGATGGATTGAATGAAGCGGGGTTAGGATTCGGCGCATTGTATCTTCCTGGGTTTGCGAAGTACGAGGAAATAGAAAATACAATTCAGGAAAATGCATTATCGAATCTGCAGTTAGGTGCCTGGATACTTTCACAATTTTCAACTACGGATGAAGTAATGTCAGCGATCACGGATGTAAATGTGTGGGGTGAGAAATTAACTGTTTTTGGAAATGAATATGTGCCATTACATTATGTAGTACATGATCCAATGGGGAAGAGTTTAGTACTTGAATGGGTTGACGGAAAGCTTACAGTCTATGATAATACAGCAGGCGTCATGACCAACTCACCGACATATGACTGGCATATTACCAATTTAAGAAATTACATAAGTCTTTCGCCTGACAATTCAAATCCTGTGAAAGTCGGTGGAATTACATATCCGGCAAACGGACAAGGTTCGGGATTGTTTGGTATGCCGGGAGATCCGACACCTCCGTCAAGATTCATTCAGACTGTTTTTGCACTGACAGCATCTGAAACACCCAACGATGCAACAGAAGCACTTATACTTGGTCAAAAGCTGATGAACCGGGTGGATCTGCCCGAAGGTTTGGCAAGAGATCCAAAAACAGGGGATAGTGATATTACACAATGGGCGGTTTTTCGCGATCATAAAAACAAAACATACTATTACCGGACATATAATGATATGACACTCAAGGCAATTGATCTTAAAACGGCAGAACTATCACTGGGTACACCGATTCGAAGAATGACAATATCAGTTAATTTTCCAACGGTACAATTCATTGATCAGAATTCAATGGAAATTTATTCAAAGTAATTATTCATTTAGGAATTTACAAAAAGAATAGTTTTATGCAAATTTGATGTGAAGATTTTGAAAGAGTTTTTGTAAAGAATTGATAAACAGAAAAGCGAAAACCGTTTTAACGGTTTTTGCGGAAGGAGCGAAGATGGACGGACCCATGATAAAGATATGGATACACACATATTTTAGTACAAAAGATTTAATGCCTTTAATTAAAGAATCATTTGAGCCAATGTTATATTCCAAAATTAAGCAAAAGATTGAAGAAGAATTTAATTCTTTTGTGAGAAGTATAAACGGTACAGAAAACCATGTTCACATTTTATTCAAGTTAAATCCTTGTTTCAGAGTTACGGATATTCTTAAAAATGTTAAAGGTGAATCATCTCACTGGATAAATCAGAACCGGTTTCTGGATGCGAAGTTTTCCTGGCAAAAAAGTTATGATGCTTTTTCGGTAGATGAAACCTTAGTCGAGACTATTGCCGCATTTATAGAAAATCAGAAAGAGTACCACAAGAATGTAACTTTCCAGGAAGAGAGGGAAGCGTTCTTAAGAAGATACGGAAGTAGCGACAGATCGGAAAAAACCGTTTAAACGGTTTTTTCCCAAAACACTAATCAATACAAATCATATGAATTCAACTACAAATTCTCTTAAAGAAGAGATTATTCAGAATTGTCTGAACTTCACACTTACCTCATGGTCAAAACAAAAAGGACTAAAACCACTTGTCATTGATAAAGCTGAAGGAGTTTACATTTATGATGCCAGCGGAAAAAAGATCATAGATTTTTCTTCACAGCTTATAGCGGTAAATATTGGTCACGGTCATCCGAAGGTTGCTGAAGCTGTTTCAAAACAAATGAGTGAAGTCAGTTATGTTCAGCCGGGAATGATGACAAAAGTCAGAGGTGATGTCGGTAAAAAGCTGGCAGATATTTCTCCCGGAACATTGAACAGAACTTTCTTTACACTTGGAGGTGCAGAAGCTGTAGAAAATGCTATAAAGCTTGCTAGGATCTATACAGGCCGGCATAAGATTATTACATTGTATCAGTCATACCATGGCGCAACATATGCGTCTGCAACTGCAGGAGGCGATCCGAGAAAGTTTGCCATAGATTCTCAGCAAGCACCGAATTTTGTTCATGTGGAAAATCCGTATTATTACAGATGTCCTTGGAAGAGCAATACTCCGGAAGAATGTTCGGAGTACGCTGCTGCTGCTTTGGAGAGAACTGTTCAGTACGAAGGACCAAACAGCATTGCAGCAATTATGCTTGAAGGGGAATCAGGTTCGTCAGGCTGTATTAAATTTCCTCCCGGATACTGGAAGAAAGTAAAAGCAATTGCTGATAAATACGGAATCCTTACTATTGCAGATGAAGTGATGAGCGGTTTCGGCAGAACGGGTAAATGGTTTGGAATAAATAATCATGATGTTGAACCGGATATAATGTGTATGGCAAAAGGAATCACTTCAGCATATGTTCCTCTAGGTGGAATAATAGTTAAAGAAGAAATTGCAAAAACATTTGATGACAAACCGCTAATGCTGGGATTAACCTATTCAGCACACCCTGTTTCACTTGCTGCAGCTAATGCGGTGATTGATATTTATACAGATGAAAATCTGATCGAGAATGCAGCAGTTATGGGAAAATATGTAAATGAGAAAATGTGTGAGATGATGGGTAAGCATCCGTCAATAGGGGATTTCAGGAATACGGGTTTACTTGGCTGCATGGAACTGGTAAAAAACCGCAAGACAAAAGAACCGATGGCAAGATGGAATGCACCTCCTGATGAAATGGGAATAATGAATAAAGTAATGGCGAAAATATCCGAACTGGGGATGTTCACACTTGGCAGATGGAATCTTATATTTGTAGCACCTCCATTATGTGTGACAAAAGAGCAGATCGATGAAGGGATGGAGATCATATCGGAGGCGCTGAAGATTGCGGATGAGGAGACTAAATAGTTTTAGGTATTAAGTAATTGGTAATAAGTATTAAGATGTGATTTTCAGAAAATTATAAATTATATATTGAAAAAAATCAAACTCATTTCAGATTTCGACGGGATCTGGACAAATCAGAATATTGAAGCAGAATATGTATGGGAATATATACTGAGTTCATTATCGGATCTGACAGGTTCTGACAAGGAAAAAATTCAGAATCTTCTGACTAAATGTAAATCCGAAATGGATAAGGAAACATATAAATACGGCTGGTTCAATAATGGCGGTATGGCAGCATATTATCAGGAAGATCCTTTTGGAGATAATAATGCAATCTTTGATTACATAAATAAATCTGCCGGAAGAGACCCTGAACTAGAAATCATTAAAAAATCCATTCTGAAAAAATATGATTCACTTGCTGAATTTTCACAGGCGTGTTTTATGGACTCAACAAAAAAATTCAAAGAAGAAGGAAAACTTAATCCCGTTACGACTATGAAAAATATTGTTGAAGAGCTGAATAATTCAGGAGTTGAAATAATTGTTGCTTCTAATTCGAAGACAGAAAAAATAAAGTATTTGTTTTCTAAAGCAGGTATAGAAGTAACTGATGAGGGCTCTCCTGAACGAGGGGGAGTTCATGCAAGAGGTGACGCAAAAAAATTTGTGATAGATTATGAATTTGATCTGCTTCCTGAATTTCTGAAGGTTGGTGAAAATTATAAAATTCCGTTAAGAAGAAGCAGTTATTATAAAATTTTGATTGAAGAGAAACCGGATTTTGTGATTGGTGATGTATTTTCGCTTGATATAGCTTTACCATTATATCTAAGAATGAATAACAGTTCGTTTGAAAATCTGAAAGTTGTACAAAGAGTTCAGCCTTACACTCCGGATTGGGTAAAAGATTTTTTGAATTCAGAAAAGTTAAAAGGAATAGCATTTATGGTTGATAATGTAGAAGAACTTCCGGAATTAATTAAAAATACAAATTAGAAATTGTAATGAAAATTAAAATTATATTAGCTTTATCAGTTACATTTTTATTTGCAACAAGCTGGACTACAAACAGAACAGTAAGTAATGAAAAAGTAAAAGATATTAATGAAGTTTGTTTTGAGCGTGATATACTTCCGATCTTTCAGGAAAACTGTGCTTTGAGCGGTTGTCATAATTCAGAATCAAGAAAAGAAGGAATAGTGCTGGATACATACGAAAATATTATGGCTAGTAAAAAAGGCAGAGCAATAATTCCTAATAATCTTAAAAGAAGCAAGGTTTATAAAAAAATTACAGAAGATACACAAGAAGACAGAATGCCGCCGCCGCCAAACGAAGCATTGACCGGTGCTGAGATATCGTTGATCAGCCAGTGGATCCTTGATGGCGCTCCAAATTCAAAGTGTGAAGTTGATATGGGAATTAAGGAAGATATTAATACATCAAATGATACCTTGGGAATTTCAGATCTGAAGGAAAGTAATTGCGATACATTAAATCTTACTTATAAAGATGTTCAGCCCATAATTGAAAAAAATTGTTATAAATGTCATTCGGGAAATTCACCAGATGAATTGTTTAATTTAGATTCATATTCTCAAGTTAAAGAAAAAGGAAACGAAGGCAAGTTGTTTGGCGCAATTAATCATCTTTCAGGATTTAAACCGATGCCAAGAAAATCCCCAAAGCTCAGCGGCTGTGATCTGGCGAAATTTAATGCGTGGATAAACAGTGGAATGACAGAATAAAATTTGTAATGAATATAAATCGATTCATTGATATTCACGATTTATAAATTAATTATATTAACATTGTCAGATAAAAATTTTATAATAAATGAATACAATGATGAGATAAAAACATCACCTCTTTTCAGCGATGACCTTGAACCTGTAATCGAATCCAAACGAACTTGGGGAACATGGAATTATGCGGCTTTATGGATAAGTATGAGTCTGTGTATACCGACTTATATGCTGGCGAGCTCTCTGATCGAAGGAGGTATGAACTGGTGGCAGTCGATCCTAACAATATTTCTTGGTAACACAATCGTTCTTATTCCGATGATACTTAACGGACGAGCCGGAACGAAATACGGAATACCTTTTCCTGTTTTTGCAAGGGCTAGTTTTGGAGTACGCGGTGCAAACATACCGGCACTGCTGAGAGCGATTGTTGCATGCGGTTGGTTTGGCATTCAGACATGGATCGGCGGATTTGCAATTTATCAGATGCTCAGAGTCTGGATCCCTTCACTTGAAAATTTACCCGAACTGTTTCCTGAATCGTTTGACCTACATACCGGACCGGCTATTACGTTTGTTTTATTCTGGTTATTGAATATGTATGTTGTTTATCTTGGTGTGGATAGTATTAAAAGACTTCTTGTTTTTAAAGCATACTTCCTACCGGCTGCGGCACTTGCGCTGATGTTCTGGGCTATTTCTGAAACAGATGGTTTGGGACCTATACTTGATCAACAGTCAAAGTTTGCCAGCAGCGCTGAGTTCTGGAATTTCTTTTTCCCTGCATTAACAGGCATGGTTGGTTTCTGGGCTACTCTTTCACTTAATATTCCCGATTTTACACGCTATGCAAAAAGTCAGAAGTCACAGGTCAATGGACAGATAATCGGTCTTCCGCCTTCGATGACATTGTTTGCGTTTATAGGAGTTGTTGTTACTTCAGCAACTTTTATTATTTACGGTGAAACTATTTGGGATCCTGTAGTGCTTGCCGGCAGATTTGAGAGTAAAATTTTAGTAAGTATAACAATGATCGCAATTGCGATCTCTACATTAGCAACAAACATAGCAGCAAACATAGTCAGCCCGGCAAATGATTTTGCAAATCTTTCTCCGGGTAAAATTGATTTCAGAAAGGGAGGATACATTACCGGGATAATTGGAGTTTTAATTTTCCCATGGAAACTGATCGCAGATCCGAACGGATATATTTTTACCTGGCTGATAGCCTATTCTAGTTTGCTCGGACCGGTCGGAGGTATAATGATCGCAGATTATTACTATATTAAAAGACAAACACTGAATGTCAATGAGTTGTATAAATTAAAAGGTGAATATACATATTCCAATGGTTTTAATAAAAGCTCGGTGATTGCATTATTACTGGGAATAATTCCGAATGCACCGGGATTTCTTCTGACTGTTGGCCTGATCAGCAATGAAGTCTTTCCCGAATGGATCTCGCATTTATATAATTACGCATGGTTTGTTGGGTTTGCAGTATCGTTTGTTGTTTATTATATATTGATGAGAAAAAGTTCAAATATAAAGTTATCAAATTAAATTATAAATTATGTCAATCTTAATCAAAAACGGACGTGTGATCACAGCTTCAGAGGATTACACTGCGGACATTTTTATTGAAAAAGAAAAAATTTCTGCTATAGGTAAAGATCTGAAATATGATGCAGACGAAGTTATAGATGCTTCCGGGAAATTAATTTTTCCGGGTGGTATTGATCCTCATGTTCATCTGGATATGCCTTTCATGGGAACTTTCTCCAGCGATAATTATGAAACAGGCACACTGGCCGCTCTTCACGGAGGAACTACAATGGTCATCGATTTCATTCTTCAGACCCAGGGAAGATCACTTTATTCCGCACTTGAAGAATGGAGAGGAAGATCAGACGGTAACTGTTTCGGAGATTATTCTTTTCATATGGCGGTAACAGATTTTAATGATGAGACAAAAAAAGAAATCAAAAAACTTATAGAAGAAGAAGGCATAGTTTCATTTAAAACTTTCATGGCATATAAAGGTGCTTTGATGATAGATGACAGGCAGATGATCGGACTTATGAATGAAGTGAAAGATAACGGCGGGATTGTGACTGTTCATGCTACTCATGGTGATATAATAGATTTTTTGATTGCTAAGCACAGATCCGAAGGTAAACTCTCTCCACTTTATCATTATTTGTCTCAACCTGAGATCACAGAATCAGAAGCATCCGGTAGATTTGCTGACATGGCTTATCATACAGGTGTGCCGGCATATATTGTTCATATGACATGTGAAGGTGCATTGAATGAGATCAGGAGATCAACAGAGCGTAATCAGAAAATATTTGTTGAGACGTGTATCCAGTATTTATTATTAGATGCTTCATTATATGAAAAAGATTTTGAAGGTGCTAAGTGGGTGATGAGTCCTCCTCTCAGAGAGAAAAAAGATCAGAAGAGTTTATGGGCAGGATTAAATCAGGGACTGGTACAGGTGGTGGGGACGGATCATTGTCCTTTTGAATGGAAGAAAAAACTTATGGGAGAAAAAGATTTTTCAAAAATCCCAAACGGGCATCCGGCTATTGAACACAGAATGGAATTGCTTTATTCTGAAGGAGTTGATAAAGGCAGGATAAGTCTTAATAAATATGTAGAAGTTACTTCTACCAATGCAGCAAAGATCTTTGGAATGTTTCCAAGGAAAGGAACAATTGGTATCGGATCAGATGCAGATGTTGTAATTTTTGATCCGGATAAGAAACATAAGATCTCTTCGAAGACACATCATATGAATGTGGATTATTCAGCTTATGAAGGCTGGGAAGTAAAAGGGAAAGTGGAAACGGTTTTGTTAAGAGGAAAAATAGCGATAGATAAAGGTGAAAAGAAAATAGAAAAAGGATTTGGTGAATTTGTAAAGAGGGGAAAAGTTTCAAAGATAGTGTAAGTTTTAAATAGACAGGATTTTGCTGCTGTGTTTTTGGCGTCAGGTGAGGGGATATTTTACAGATTTTAAGAAATACGGATATTTCCCGCAAGCGTCATACTTTAAAGTCATTTAATAAATTTAATCAGTACTTAATAAGCATGATGCTTCCTTGTCCAAATACCATTTTAATTTTCCATTAACTTCCGATATATGTGAGGCAGGGTATTTCTTATAATCATTTTTCTTTTCCAGAATATCTTTAACAATTTCAGCTTTGTTTTTGCCGGTAACCATAAAATAAATTCTTTCCGAATTGTTAATTACTTTACCGGTTAATGTAATTCTTTTCTGTCCCGAATAAGGTTGCATTGCAACTTCGCAATAATTATCCGACTTCAATAAATACATCTGATCTGGAAAAATAGACGCTGTATGCCCGTCATCTCCCATTCCAAGTAAAACTATGTCTAAACAAGGCAGGTTATTTTCAAGAATTAAATTATTTCTTAACACTCCTGCATATCTTTCTGCTTCATTATAAGGAATGTTTTCACCTTCGATCCGGTGAATGTTGTTACCCGGAATATTTATTTTACTTAGTAAATATTTATATACCATTCCAAAGTTACTTTCCTCACTCTCCGGAGGCACACATCTTTCATCAACCCAGAATAAATTTACCTTCGCCCAGTCTATACTTTCATGATAATTGTTGCCTAAGATCTGAAACAACAGTCCAGGAGTATTTCCCCCGGAAAAAGCTATATTTGCTTTTCCTTTTTTAAAAATGATCACTTCGCAGATCTTTTTTAATTCTGCTGCCATAGATTCAGCTAATAGCTGAGGGGATTCAAATATTTTTATTGCGGCCGTTTTAATTGTAATTGTAAAAAGTTAAAAATATATTATATAAAAAAATCAAAAATCAAAAATCAAAAATCAAAAATCAAAAATCAAAAATCAAAAATCAAAAATCAAAAATCAAAAATCAAAAATCAAAAATCAAAAATCATTTAAAGCTCACAATAATTTCCGTCATCAGAAAGATTCTTAC
>JAGPCH010000327.1 GCA_018058125.1 Ignavibacteria bacterium
TCTTATTATTGCAGTTTACAAATACAGTCGGCTCAATAAAATAGCCTTTATCCCCGGCTTTATTACCGCCTGTAAGTATTTCTGCACCTTCTTCCTTACCTTTTGCAATGTAATCCATTACAATATTGAACTGTTTTTCATTTATGATCGGACCTACTTCTGTCTTCTTATCCATAGGATCACCTATTGTCATCTTTTCAATTTTTTCTTTAAGCTTTTTTGTAAATTCATCATAAATTTTTTCGTGTACAAGAAGTCTTGTACCGCCTTCGCAGCACTGACCCTGATGATAAAATCCCGCATAGATAGCTCCATCAACACTCATTTCAATATCGGCGTCATCCAAGACTATATTAGCTGACTTTCCGCCGCATTCAAGAGTGATCTTTTTAAGATTATCAGCCGCATTTCTCATTATTGTCTTTCCCACTTCTGTCGAACCTGTAAATCCGACTTTGTCTACTTTCGGATTCTTCACAAGTTCTGTTCCAATGAGACTGCCGGGTCCTGTAATGATATTCACTACTCCTTTCGGCATATCTGTTTCGCTGATGATCTTTGCTAGTTCACAGGCAGTTACTGAAGTTTCCATCGCCGGTTTTAATACCACGGTATTTCCTGCGGCCAACGCAGGACCCAGTTTCCAAATAGCCATCTTCAAAGGAAAATTCCATGGAGTTATCAAAGCGCAAACTCCGAGAGGCTCTCTTCTTAAAATATTTTTACTGACACCTTCTTTAGAAAGACCGGCGATATCCTCGCTAAGATCTACTGCCGCCATTTTAGAAAAATAATTCAGACTCTTTGCAGAAAGAAAGACATCTTCGCCCGCCTTCCTGATTGTAGATCCCGAATCAAGCACTTCAAGCTCTGTTAGTTTTTTTGCATTCTCGTTAATTTTATCGACTACCTGTTTAATAATTCTGCTTCTTTCCTCGCCCGGTAGATTACTCCAGATACCGCTGTCAAATGCCTTTCTTGCAGCATTCACTGCATCATCAGCATCTTTTACAGTTGCTTTGGATATTTTCGCAATGACTTCTCCGTTTGCAGGGTTGACTGCATCAAATGTTTGTTTATCTTCTGAATCACGGAACTCTCCGTTAATGTATAGCAAATAGTTTTCCATTTATGAATTATGTTTTATTAATTTACAATTAATTTATTAGTTGATTACAGGATATTGATCTCGGGAAATTTAAAGAAGATTTATAACTAAATACAAAAATACCAATTCATAAGACTTAAATCATAAGTGAACTGAAAAAATCAGATTACATATAAAGGTATGGTTTCCACTCATCGTCAATTCTTCCCGCAAAATTCTTTATGAAAGTAATATGTGAAGGTCTTTTTGGAATATTCATTATCGTCAGTTTAGCCTCTTCGGGAGTCCTGTTTCCTTTCTTATTATTACACCTTATACAGGCAGTTGTAAGATTTTCCCAGCTTTCCTCTCCACCTCTTGATTTAGGGATTACATGGTCAACTGTCAAGTTAGCTGTCGTGCCGCAATACTGACATCTGTGACCGTCTCTCCTTAATATATTCTTTCTTGACAAAATGATCTTTTTGAACGGCACTCTTACAAAGAACACAAGTCTGACAATACTCGGGTAATCAAAACTTCTGTGAACGCTGCAAATTTTCTTTTCGGCAAGACAATATATTGCCTCTGCCTTTCCAAGATAAATTAATACAATTGCTCTTTTGACATTACAAATCGTGAGAGGTTCATAGCTTTGATTTAATACCAGAACCTTGCCATTCAGATAATTTATCTGATTCTTAAATTTATTTTTATTGTCATGTTCGTAGAAGACACCCTCCTTGTATTTAAATATTTAGTAAAGTAAAGATATTAAAAGGAATAATCAATTTTATTCTGAAAACATCTTTAAATTTTATAAATATGCAATAGAAATTACTTATCACTTTTCAATATTTCGCCAAAAGCAATATCATACCCGTCTGGATCATTAATGCCGAATTCCTTTATGCCATAAGGCTGTATGCACAGATCCCAGTCAATTGTCGCTCCGGATTCTTTAAATTCTTTGTACAATTCCTCGGCATTATCGGTCCAGAAATATACATTGGATATTTTTTCAGCGCTCTTCCAGTTAGGAATTATTTTTTTTTCATCACATACTGCAAACATAAGATGATTTCCGTCCCGCTGGATAATTGCATAATATGGCGGATCTCCGTATACTGAATCAATTGTGAATCCGCATTTCTCAACATACCATTTTACAGATTCCGTAACATTTTTTACCAAGAGTACCGGAGAGTGTGAAGTTAATTTTGCTGTGTTTTTTTTCAAAAAATTAAATATTTGACTATTTATTTTTTAAATTTCAAAACTGTCTTTCCGGCAGTTTTTAGACTTAAAATACCGTTATCAATACTAAAAGAATCTACAGATTTCATAGCTGAAAGATATTCGCTTTCGGCAGTTCCCTCACAAGGCATATTGGATGACAAAAATTTTGAGAATGAAATGAGATCCCCTTTTATCTGGACTCCTCCTTTGGAAGTATTGCAACCTGACATTGTAGAAAATTTGTTATCTGATTCAGTAATATTCAGGTATGGAAATCCATTCTGATAATTTTTTTCATCCGGCTTTTGACCGTTCATCTCTGTAAGCCCCCAGGTTCCTGTAATAGAATTCGGATCTTTTGTAAGTGTAGTATCGTGCAGCATGAAATCAGGTATCTCGGCTGATCCCGGTTTTAATAAATATTTATCAGCATTCTCGCCGGTATATTTCTTACCGTTACTGTCAAGCATAATAAGTCCTTCCTTAGTGATAAGAAAATGACTCATGCTTTCTGTATCCTTTTTAAATAATCTTATCTTTGTATTATCATCTTCAAACTGCCATGTACCTGTATTAAATATCGGCTGTATGTTATCATTGATATAAATAAGCCTTTCATGGAATTTCATATCCTCAGTCAGACTGACTTCATAACTTAAACCTTTACATCCGTCACATGGAAGAAAAGTGCTGTAAGCGCCTGTCATTTTTATGACCGCACCTTTTTCAAATCTCTCTTCCTTACATCCTGAAATAAGTGTAAATAGTATTACTGCAAATAATAGTTTTTTCATTTATAAATTTTAATTTCAGCAAAAATAAATCATTTAAAATTTAAATGAAATTTAAAACACTTTTTTTGCCTCGAAGTCTCTAAGTCTCTAAGTAAAAATATTTTTTTATATTTTTAAATTTTTCAATACCTAATACCTAATACCTAATACTTAATACTTAATACTTATCACTTAATGCTCTTTAATTAAAAAATAAACTAAACTTCTTTTCTTAATAAAACTATATC
>JAGPCH010000328.1 GCA_018058125.1 Ignavibacteria bacterium
CTGCAGATTATGGGATTTTGAAACCAATAGAAAAATGGATAAGGACAGATTCAGATTTGACCTGGGCGGAGTAGAAGAAGCATATCAGGAAATTAAGAACAGAGTTGCCGGATGAAATTAACTCACTACGGCAAAGATGTACTTATAAAGGTACTTATTGCAGGATTAATATTATTTGTCTCTTCAATTTTCATTGACAATCTGATCATAAAATTCATTCTGATCGGAATAGTGATATTCCTCTGGCTTTTTTCCCTGTATTTTTTCAGGGATCCGGATTGTAACATACCTGCAGAGCTGAAAGAAAATCAGATCCTTTCTCCGGCTGACGGGAAGATCGTTGTCATTGAAGAAATTATCAACAAAGAGGATAATTTATTTATAAAAGGAGAACCTTTGATGCAGATAAGCATATTCCTTTCACCTTTAAATGTTCATGTAAACAGGATACCACTCAATGGAGTAGTAAAATTCTTAAAGTATGTAAAGGGTGAATATCTTGTTGCATTCGATCCGAAGTCATCAGAGAGAAATGAAAGATCGGAAATAGGCATTGAAAATGAGATCAACGGACATAAAGTTTTATTCAAGCAGATTGCAGGATTTGTGGCAAGGAGAATAGTATATGATATTAAGGAAGGTAGCGTTGTGAAATCAGGAGATAGATTTGGTATGATAAAGTTCGGTTCGAGAGTTGATATAATTGTAAAAAGAGAAACAAAGATCTTCGTCAAACTTGATCAGATAGTCACAGGCGGAGAAACCATTATCGCAGAATTATAATATGCTCATATCGAGAAAATTCATTCCGAGTCTGTTTACGGTGTTAAATGCCTTTTGCGGATTTATGTCTTTAATACATTCAGCAAACGGTAATTTTACGGAAGCAAGTTTGTTCATTATATACGCATCATTATTTGATGCTGTGGACGGACTGGCTGCAAGACTGACTAATTCTTCAAGTGAGTTTGGAGTTGAGCTGGATTCTTTATCGGATGTGATCTCTTTCGGAGTCGCCCCTTCGTATCTGATATATAATGTTTATTTTAATGAACTCGGGGATATAGGAGCATTTATTTCATCACTTATAATGGTATTTGCAGCATTGCGTCTGGCGAGATTCAATGTACAGTTAGTTGGTTTTGATAAGAATAAGTTCAACGGTCTTCCTGCTCCGATGACTGCGATGACTATCTGCACATATATTCTTTTTTATCATAATAAAATATTTTCTGAACAGGTGAGTGTGATTGTTTTGATTATTCTGTCATTTTCATTACCAATACTTATGGTTAGCAAGGTTAAATACAGTACTTTTCCGAAACCTTCACTTCATTCGATCAAAAAGAATCCTATAGTATTTATAGTTCTTTTAATCGGAATAATTCTGACAATACTGACTGATGGGGAAGGATCTTTTTCATTCTGTCTGTTTTATATTTTTTCCGGGATAATAATCAGCCTTAAAAATCTGATCTTTAAAAAAAGAAAATTACATGACAGTGAAATTTCAGATGAAGATCTTGAACTGAGCCCTGTTAAGAAAAATAAATGATCAATTCTTTCTTTTGATAATTTCATCCAAAGCATTTATAAATTTATCAATGTCTTCTCTTGTGTTATAACGGCTGAATGAGATCCTGACAGATCCGAGAGCTGTTTTTTGATCCCTGCCTATTTCGGTTAAAACATGGGAAGGTTTATGTGTTCCTGCCGTGCATGCGGATCCTCCGGACACAGCAATGCCTTTGAGATCAAGCATTATCAAAACCATTTCTTCATCATAATCCAGTTTATTATTATCAAAAGAAATGTTTACAATATTAGGCAGACTTTCTCTAATGCCTGAGTTAAAAATTACTCCTTCTCCGTAAATATTTTTTATCTTAGAGGTCAGATATTCATTCAGCTCCATGTAATGCCTGATATCCGAAGAATAATTTTCTTTAATAAGCTCTACTGCTTTTTTAAAACCGGCAATTGACGCAATATTTTCAGTACCGCCGCGCATGTTTCTTTCCTGCATGCCGCCGTGAATAAATTTTTCTATCGGTGTCCCGTCTTTTACATACAGCGCTGCAATACCTTTGGGTCCGTAAATTTTGTGAGCTGACAATGTCGCTGAGTTTATATTCAGATCTTTTACATTAAAATCTGTCTTGCCGATACTCTGAACGGAGTCAGTATGAATGAAAATATTTTTTTCCTTAATGGAATCAGAAATACTTTTTATGTCATTGATAAGACCGGTCTCATTATTAGAATGCATAACAGCCACAAGAAATGTGTTTTCATTCATTCCGGCAATAATGTCTTCCGGTAAGATAATTCCGCCGTTTATAACGGATGGTTTAACATATGTAACATTAAATCTGAATTTATCCGAAAGAAATTTCAATGTATCAAGAACTGCAGAATGCTCAATGGAGGTTGATATTATATGTTTATTTGGAGAATCTATAAAATTGAAAGCAAGACCTTTAATTGCAAAATTGTTTGATTCAGTACCGTTGTTTGTAAAAAATATCTCCCTGGATTCCGCTCCGATGAATTCAGCAATTGTATCCCGTGCATCTTCGAGCAATACTTTAGCTGTTTTGCCGAATGAGTGAAGGGAAGATGCGTTTCCATAATTTTCTTTTAAAAAAGGCAGCATTGCATCAAGAACTTCAGGGTCTATTGCCGTAGTGGAGGCATTATCGAGGTATGTTAAATCCATTTCCGGAAAATTTTATTTATAGGATTAATGTTAATTTAATATTTTTGATTGTTACATTTATTTTTTAATTTCATTATTTTGACCCGTGAGATATTCAAAAGAGATTTTTTATTTGCCAAATTTGCTTTCAATTCTGCGGATAGTGCTTTTAATTCCATTAAGCTATCTTATGATATTCGAATTCGAAAGATATAATACTTTAATTATTTTTTTAGTTCTATGTATGTATTTTTCAGATTTACTGGACGGATACCTTGCAAGGAAAATGGATCTGGTTTCAGAATTCGGAAAGATAATTGATCCTCTTGCTGATAAGATCTCTGTAACTGTAATTGCACTGATTTTGTTATATCTTGGAAAAATCCCGCTTTGGTTTGTATTGATCATAGTGATAAGGGATTTACTGATTTTTGGTTTCGGAGTTTATCTCGATAAAAAAAAGGATATCAGATTAATGTCAAACTTTCCGGGAAAAGCAGCAGTTTTTTTTATAGGAATTGTATTGTTGTTCACAATAGTAAATACTCCTCAGCTCTCAGAAATAAATTCTTATATGTATTATATTTGTATTTTACTGATAATGTATTCATCTTACCTTTATTATAAAAGATTCAGGGAAACA
>JAGPCH010000329.1 GCA_018058125.1 Ignavibacteria bacterium
TGTAAATGTGTCAGCGCATGTAGGCGAAGGAAACGGTTATGCTACATTTGCAGAGCTTGACAGATATGTAAGGTCCATTATGAAAGGCGAAAGTGTCCTCAACGCGCAAAGCATTAATCTGATGCATAATTCTGTATCAGATTCCAATAAAACTTATGCACTGGGTTGTTTTCACATAGATGATCTTGGCTACGGACATAACGGATGCATAAAAGGCTACCTGTCGGAAATGCTTTATGATCCTAAAACTGATGTCTCAGTTATAATCCTGATCCCACTTAATGATTATACATATCCTGATGAAAAAGGAATTATCTATGGACTTAAGGCTTTGATAAATGCAGGCTTTGCGGCGAGAATTGCACTGGGATATTCGGGTAAACACATCGACTATTAGATTTGGAATTTGGAATTTCGGATTTGGGATTTATATTATTTTTGATTTTTGATTTTTGATTAATTTATTTTAACTATCAATTATTAACTATCAATTATTAACTATCAATTATCAACTATCAATTATCAATTATCAACTGTTCTGTTTTTCCAAATCTGCCACGCCCAGCAGATGGTTACAGTCTGATAGATCAAAAATACAATATTTTCCAGAATGATTGTATTTTCTGAAGCTGAGAATTGTCTTATATATAGAAGTATCATAAACGGGATCATCGATATCATACCTCCAAGCCGCAGCCATTTTGGAAATAACAAATAATAAGAGATCATAAAAACCGCAGGTATCATAAATAGAATTCCTATGCTTGCAGTTTCAAAATTCCACTGACCTGCTCTGTCTATTTCTGACAGAAAAAGTCCCTGCGCGATTGCAAGAACTACAAATCCCGCCGATGCAATATCAAACTTATCTGAAGCGGCTTTTGCACTCAGGCAGGAAAAAGCTGAGATTGCGAATAGCGCATCTAACTTAAAAAGTAATGTCTGCCCCGCGCTGTCTGCGGGGAATAATGTTCCGGCAAGACTAAGTATAAAACTTACCAGCAGTCCGATTGAAATAAGATAAGGTAAATGAGCATTTTGATTTTTCAACAATATCCGTTTGATTTGAAATAACACAAACATAGATAAATATCTCTGAATATAAAATAATATATTTACAGCATTAACTGACGAATAAAATTACATCTCTGTACTTTCAAAAAAAAATCCTGCTTATAAATTTTTATAAACAGGATTCATAAATTTTCAGGATAAGATCATTACAATTATATTCCGGAATATTAATACGGTATGAAAGGTGATCTATTTTGTCAAAAGCATTTTCTTTGTTTCAGTGTAATTTCCTGATTGAAGCTTATAGAAATAAACTCCGCTTGTAAAACCCTTTGCATTCCATTCAAACTCATAACTGCCGGGTGAAAGGTTTTCGTTTACAATTACAGCAACTTCCCTGCCTTGTATATCATAGATCTTAAGTGAAACAAATCCTAATTCCGAAATTCCAAATCCCAATTTAGTAGACGGATTGAACGGATTCGGATAGTTCTGTAAAAGCTCAAATTTTTCAGGTACACCAATAACAACATCACCTGTAAGACTGAAGTATTCAAAATTTCCGTTGAAGTCAATTTGCTTCAGTCTGTAATTGTATCGTCCGGATCCTAATCTTAAATCTGAATATTCATAATTCACAGTTTCGGAAACTGTACCATTTCCTTCCACAAAACCAATCTTATTCCAGACATCTTCTGACGTTTCACTAACAGGTTTACGCTCAATTTCAAATCCCGAATTATTAACCTCCGAAGAAGTAGTCCAGTGTAAATGTACATCATTATTCTGAACAGTGAAATTAAAAGCTGATAACTCAACCGGCTGAGCGCTTAGTCCTGCTGATATTACATTAATTCTGTTTCCTGCTGCGCCAACTGCAACCGTATCATTGACGATCAGGGTAGCTCTTATTCTTTCTGTTGTAAGCGAGCTCAGAAAAAAATCAGAGAACCATTCATTACCGCCATTGATGGTGTATCTGATTGTTCCATTATCTCCGGCAACATATCCCGAGCTTGAATTCTTGAATTTTATTTCATACAGATCCTCGGTAGTACCGGTCTCTATTGGATTCCACCATAAATTGTCTGTAGACTGGTATAATTTTCCGCTGTCACCTACCATTCCCAGTATTGTTCCAAAGAACCAAGTACCCATTGTTCCGATCTTATTAAGATCATTGACTGTATCAGCAAGACTTCTGTTTTCCCATGTAAGTCCGCCGTCAGACGATCTCAGCAATGTACCGTCATCACCTGCAATAAAATTAGCAAACGAACTCAAGGAATATATTGAATTCAGATTTTTTGTTACTCCCGAGCTGACAGGATTCCAGCTCTCTCCTCCGTCGGAAGATCTGATTATCAGTCCTGAATTTCCGACTGCTACAAGAGTGTTTACATTTAAATTTATGAAATCAATCCCGTTTAGTTCGTTCTTAGTTTCAGAGCCAAGTACTTCCCAGGTCATCCCCTGATCATTTGATCTGATAATGGTTCCGTACTCTCCGACACCGTAGGTTAAAGTTGTGTCGTATGTATCACTGTCGGCAAGATAGTTTATCCGGTTGGAAGTATTGCTGACCATCTCAATCCACGGATCAGTTAATGGATCGGTACTTCTGTAGATCTTCCCGTTTTCTCCCGCAGCAATATAATACCTGTCTACAAATCCGGCATTTGACGAAGCATTTGTGTACAGAAATCCGGAAACCAAAGCTGACAGCGGATTATCAGTTTCAAATGGAGTAAAAAAGCAGCCTCCACCAAAACCCATTGAAAGATAACTAGTGATACAAAGATAAAAAATAATTTTTTTCATTTTTCAGATCTCCTTTTAAAATGTTTTTAATTAATAACTGATACAAAAATCCGTTTTAAAAAATGCATAGTCAAAGAAAGATTTCAATAATTGTGGCAAAGAAAAAATATGGAATTTACCTTAAATTTATTATATCTCTTGAAATTATCACAATTTTAAATGAAATTTGATGAAATCTGTGGCAGAAATCCGTAATGAAAAACACTCAGTTAGTTGTAATTCTTAGATCAATGGATATTTCCGAATTCAAAGAATTAGGAAAATATGTAATATCACCTTATTTTAATAATCGCAGCGAAGTCATAAGATTTTACGATGCGTTAAAAAAGCACTACCCTCTATTTGATTCTGATGAATTTACAGATAAAATTATATTTGATATTGTATATCCCGGGAAAAGTTTTAGTGATGTGCTTATGAGAAAACTTGTGTCATTAACAACTAACCTTGTGCTGGATTTTATTGCAGTCAAAGGATTCAGGAATGACTCAATAG
>JAGPCH010000330.1 GCA_018058125.1 Ignavibacteria bacterium
GTATGTATCTGGCGGAAGCGCAGGAGTATCAACCGGTAATGACTTCGTTACAATTAAGTATAATTCAGTTGGCGGCAGATTATGGGTAAGAAGATACAACGGTCCGGCAAATGGGAATGACATTACTTATTCAATGACCAGGGACAGTTTGAATAATATCTATGTCACAGGATCAAGTGAAGGTGAAGGAACTATGAAAGACATTGTTACAATAAAATATTCCAGCGCGGGAGATGAATTATGGAATGTAAGATTTAACGGCTCTTCAAACAGAGACGATGAACCGGTTGCAGTCAGACTTGATCAGAATAATAATGTGATCGTATCGGGAAAAAGTTATTCAGACAGTACCGAAAATGATTATGTAACTATAAAGTATTCACAGACTGTCGGAATTACTTCTATCTCAAATCAGATCCCGGTGAGCTCTGATCTCTCACAGAATTATCCTAACCCTTTCAACCCGACTACGAATTTGGAATTCGGGATATCGGATTGGGGATTTGTTTCTTTGAAAGTATATGATATTCTTGGGAATGAAATTGCAGTATTAGTGAATGAAAACAAACCCGCAGGGAGATATTCAGTTGTCTGGAATGCTGAGAATTATCCAAGCGGAGTATATTTTTATAAACTTACTTCTAGTATATTTTCGGAAGTCAAGAAGATGACGCTATTAAAATAAAATATGCGAAATTGATAAGTATTTTATTTCGATCCGTTGTTGGTTACCCAGAAAATTTCTTTTTAAAAAACTTTAAATTGAAATATGGTCTCTTTGTTTATTCAACTGAAGTTCAAATTCTGATTTTGAATTTAAATTTATTATAATCATATGCGAAAATTTACATTTATAATTTTTATCTTATCTCTGATCCAATTTCAAATTCAATATATAAATAAACTGACTGCTCAGACATGGTCTAATACAAATGGTCCTACGATAGGTACTGTAACATCTTTTGCGGAAAGTTCTGCCGGAGTATTATTTGCAGGATTAGGTCCTGTTTATTTGAGTCTGGAGAATAATTTTTACAAATCTACAAATAATGGAAATACCTGGAGAGCTCTTTGGGCTCTGTCATTTCATACATATGACATGATTTATAAAAATAATTATATATACATAGCTACAGATCAGGGAATGTTCCGATCTTCAAATAATGGAGATATCTGGGAGGGATTTGGTTTTTGGCAGTATTCATATTCTGTCTTTTCGACATTGAGTAATAACAGTTTCTATACCGGAAATTCTCTTCAGGGAATTTTCAGGACTACAAACTCTGGTACTGACTGGACAAAAGTTCTTGAAACTGATAATATTATTAAAGTCATAACCGGAGATTCTTTAAATAATATTTATGCAACAGATCATAATAAGCTATACAGAAGCTCTAATGCAGGTGATTCATGGGATTCGGTGACAAACATAAACTCTGCTATCAACTGTATTTATTATGCAGGAAATGGAATAGTATATACAGGAACACCTAATTTGGGATTATATAGTTCGACAGATTATGGTAACGACTGGAATAGATTAGTTACGCCTTTCAGTTCTGTATTAGCCATTATTAAAAATAATCTTAATGAATTAATAATCTCATCAGAAAGCGGACTCTGGAAATCCTCAGACAACGGAAGTAACTGGATATTTATTACGGGGACGGTGCAGAATATCAAAGAGTTATTTATTACTTCAGCAAATTTATTTCTATCAGGTACTACACACGGAATATATAAATCGATAAATAAGGGTAGTGACTGGTTAAATTCCGGAATTAAACAAGCCACCATTTATGATATTTATACCAGAATGCCGGGTAAAATTTACAGCATTAGTTTGATGAATAATATGGAAACGGCTCTTTGGTCTTCTACAAACAAAGGCGTAAACTGGGTTAAAGTTTACAGTACGGGTACCACTCTTTTTCGTGTAGCAGCGTTTGATTCAAATGTTTACGCCGGGACTTTTGGAAATGTGCTAAGATCAACCAATAGCGGGTTAAGTTTTCAGGAAGTTTATAATTCTCAGTCTATTTGTAATAAAATAATTGCGGACTCCCTTGGAAACATTTTTGCCGGTTTCGATAATGGTTTTTATAAATCCACCAACTCCGGAATTAACTGGTCAAATGTAAATAATATAACTCACATAATTAAAGACATCGAAATAGTTAATCAGAATTTAATGTATGCATGCGGATCCGGAAAAGTATATAAAAGTACTGATCAGGGAAATAACTGGAGTATGATTTATAATAATAACGGTGATGAACTCGTTTGTATGAGTGCAACTGAAGACGGTCATATAATTATTAATTCATTTCGACTTACACGATCTTCTGATTTTGGAAATACCTGGCAATCCATAGGAAATCCTTTTCAAAGTACCCGGAATTTTATTTTTGATAAAAGAAACAATTTTTACTGCACGCTTGGAGATGAAATTTATAAATCTACAAATTATGGAACTGACTTTGAGCTTTTTAATGATAATCTGCCTGGGAATAATATTTGTATTGGTTTAGATACTGACAACTATCTGTATGTAGGTACTGACGGAAACAGCGTATATAAAACAAATTCGCCACTGACTAATTTAAGTAATGAAACCATAAAGGAAACTGGTTTCAGTTTATACCAGAATTTTCCGAATCCTTTTAATCCCTCAACTGAAATTAAATTTGAAATTTCCAAAAAAGCACAGGTAAAGATCAGTGTATTTGATATTCTTGGAAAGGAAATCAGCAAACTCGTGAATAAAGAATTCAATCAGGGTACATACACTATTGAATTTAAAGGAGATAATCTTGCGAGCGGAATTTATTTTTATAAAATTGAAGTGAATGAATTTACTCAAATGAAAAAAATGATCCTGATGAAGTAAAAATTTCCAGCCGGTGTTAATAATGTTCTAAGAGGTTTGTTCGTTTGTCAAGTGTGTATTGTTGGTGACCAAAAAGTTTGCATGTAGAGTTTAGTAATTTTCAAATTTGATATAAACAAACTTTTTGGAACACCAACAATGGCTCGAAATCTTCTAACCCTGAAAAATATTTGATTTATATTAACTTAATTATATTTTTGCTCAAATGAAAAAGCTAAAATCCATTCCTGAATATTTATTGATGATTATTATTTTATCATTGTTCCTTAACTCCTGTAATAACGATTATCCTGTTACTTCTCTTTCTCCTGATCAGCCATACGATTATGATTCGGCGAGGTTTGATTGGGATGTTGATACTCTTTACGGAGGTGGTTATTACTTTGGATGGCCTAAAGATACAAATGATGTTTTTGTAACTAACGTTTTCACTAACAGA
>JAGPCH010000331.1 GCA_018058125.1 Ignavibacteria bacterium
GTTTGTAAAAATAAAAATGCCAATAAAAAATTTGCCAAATGATCTGGTTGGAAAAACTCTAATGCAAATAAGCGACATTCATATTGGGAACAGATTTGATTATCATTTTATAATAGAGTCATTTAAGAAAGCAAAAGAATTTAGTCCCGATTTTGTAGTTTATACCGGAGATTATGTAAGCACTTATAAAGATGAAGTTCAATATGATAAGTTAGAAGAAGTATTGAATAACTTAGTCAAAGGAAAAACAGGAACTGTTGGAATACTGGGAAATCACGACTACGGGAAAAACTGGTCGCAAAATGATGTCGCTGATAAAGTTTCAGCACTGCTAAGAAGTAAAGATATCTTTTTACTGAGAAATGAAAATACTGAAATAAACGGATTGAACTTTATTGGTTTTGACGACTACTGGGGACTTAACTTTAATCCTGAAAAAGCAATGATTGGTTTTGACAAATCAAAAGCTAACATAGCTTTGTGTCATAATCCTGACGTTTGTGATCTGGATGTTTGGGGCGAATACAACAGTTGGATTTTATCCGGACATACACATGGCGGGCAGGTCAAGCCGCCGTTTTTGCAAGCACCAATGCTTCCTGTAAAAAACAAAAAGTATTCCGCAGGGCAAATTGATTTAAGCAATGACAGAAGATTATACATTAACAGAGCATTAGGACATTTGTGGCAGGTGAGATTTAACGTTAGACCTGAGATAACAGTATTTGAATTACAAAAGGGATAAGAAAATTATAACTGACCATAAAAAAAAATTTAAACTATAAAATATATGAGAAAAATAATTTCATTTATGCACATTTCACTTGACGGATTTGTAGCAGGACCGGGCGGAGAAATGAACTGGATCAAAATTAATGAAGAAATATTTGATCATGTCGGTAAGAGGATAAGCAAAGGCGACACTTCATTATATGGCCGGGTAACTTTTCAGATGATGGAAAATTACTGGCCGACGGCAGCAGATAAACCGAATGCAACAAAACATGACATTGAACATTCAAAGTGGTATGACAAAGTTAATAAAGTTGTTTTATCAAAAACTTTGAAAGACGAAGATTTTACCAATACAGAAATTATCAGCGATAACCTTTCTGACAGAATTAATGAAATAAAAAAAAATGGCGGAGAAGACATACTTCTTTTTGGAAGTCCTACAGCGACTCATTCACTGATCCAACTGAATTTAATTGACGGATACTGGCTGTTTGTTAATCCAATTATTCTCGGAAAGGGCATTCCATTGTTTAAAGATGTTAAAGAAAAAATAAAATTGGATCTTCTGTCCACTCATCAGTTTAAATGCGGGGTAACTGAGTTGAATTATGTTGTGGAAAGGTAGTATTGAGTATTGAGTATTTAGTATTGAGTATTGAGTATTGAGTATTGAGTATTTAGTATTGAGTATTGAGTATTGAGTATTGATTTCTAATCCCGCTCCGTCGCGGTGGATTTGGCGGGGATCCATTTTAATATGTCAGAGTAATTTTAAGATAAAGATAGATTCCAGAATATTGTACAAGCTTTCAACGCCCTCACCCCTGCCCCTCTCCCGAAAAGAGCGCGAAAGGGGAAATGAAAAGAAAATATATTTAGTCTTGAAATTCAGATTCTTGAAATCTAAATCGACCATCTTTTATATTGTTTAAAAATAGTAAAAAGTATTAGCTTGTTAGGTGTTAAGAAAAACACATAAAAAAGATGTCATCAAAGCTTTCCGAAATGGCGATTGGCAGGGATCCATTTAAATTATAGTATTTAAAATATAGTATTTCATTTAACATAAGATACCGCAAATGAAGATTTTCGAAATTTCCGAAAGACCGGATCTTCTTCCATATGCAATAGAGTATTTCTGGGGTTGCTGGGGCAATGAAACCAATTTCAAGTTTTATGAAGATTGTATCAAAAACTCTCTTTCAAAGGAAAAACCAATCCCTAAATTTTATATACTCCTTCAAGACAATAATATAATCGGTTCATATGCTCTGCTAACTAATGATATCATCAGCCGTCAGGATCTAATGCCATGGTTTGCATGTTTGCATGTCAATGAAGACAAAAGGAATAATGGCATAGGCAAAATGTTAATAGAGCATGGATTAAGAGAAGCCGCGGAAAAAGGATTTCCAATGCTTTATCTAAGTACTGACCTGGAAGGGTTTTACGAAAAGAAAGGCTGGTCTTTTTTTGCTGATGGTTACGGTGTCAGAGGCGGGTACAATAAAATTTATTCAAAGCAAACATTGATGTGAAACTTTGGAGACGTGAGGCTTTATTGAATACAAATTTAGTTTTGTATACATTGATCACCGCTCTCGCCAGCTGAGATAATGGAAATTGATTTGAGAAAGTACACAATGCAGTCGGGTGGGGATGACAGAGTAAGGGAGCAGAGATTCATTTAAATAAATCAGAGTAATTTTAAGAGAATGATAGATCTCAAAAAATCGAACAAGTTTTCAACGCCCTCTCCTTTGGTCCCTCCCCCGAAAAGAGTCTGTCTCAAAAGAGCGGGAGAGGGAAAATAAAAAGAAAATTTATTTAGTCTTGAAATTCAGTTTCTTAAAATCTCAATCGACCATCTTTTATATTGTTGAAAAATAGTAAAAAGTATCAGGTCTTTAGGAATTAAGAAAAAATACATTAAAAAAAAGCTGACATCTTTCTCCGATGAGGGAATATGAAATCAGAATTTATATTACAATTCACTCAAAGCTACAGTTCGCCGGGGCGAATCAGCCTGCGGCAATGTTGACAATTTATCCACTTTCTCAGATCTTTTGTTATTTTATCAGCATCAGTTTTTTTGTTTCTGAAAAACTACCGGCTGTAAGTTTGTAATAATATACACCGCTTGAGAATCCCGAAGCATTCCAGTCATAATCATAAGTACCGGCATTCAATTTCTCATTTAATAGTGTCTGAACTTCTTTCCCGTTGAGATCATAGATCTTCAAAGTTACAATTTCATTTGAATTTAATTTGAATGAAATATTTGTGTTTGGATTAAACGGGTTCGGATAATTCTGATACAGAGCAGAAGAACCCGGGATGGCTGAATTAAATCCAATGATCCCGACAGTACTCAAAGTATCGGATAAAATTTCCGTTTGAGAAAGATAACCGTTATTGTATCCGCTTGCGCAGATAAGTTTCCAGATATTATTTTCTAGCATAACTGAACCGCTTTGTCCGGTCAGCCAGGAAGAAGGTTTATCCGGCAAAGCAGTCCATTGTCTGCTGCCCGGACTGTAACTATAACATTCATTAGAAACTGTATTGAAAGTATTATCAGTA
>JAGPCH010000332.1 GCA_018058125.1 Ignavibacteria bacterium
TTCTATAGACTATATACCTCTTAATTGTATCACTTCCATTTATTCTTTTCATATCCGGTTCCTGATTCTGATTCCATCTGATTTTCACTCTTTTATAACCATCTGATTCAGGTAATGAATCACAAGGTAATACATATAATCCCATCGGGCGGGATGGCGGCGTTTTGCTTAGTATTGTAGAATCTGTTTCGCCATTTTCTCCTGCTTTATAAACTTTAATATATGCAACATCTCCTGGACCGCTACCGGCGTAAGATGAATACCAAATGAAAATTCCGGAATTTTGATCTGACCAGGTTTTTGTATTTGGTGATGAGTAAGGTGAGAAAACTTCATTGTATCCCGGCTTCCATGCATCTTCACGATCCCCTCCTATATCAAACCTTGTATAGATTTCTTCATCATTTGTAAATAGTCTGTCTGTTCCTATGTTACAACTGTTCGAAGGTTGATCCCCAACTCCCCACCATTTAGATCTTGCTGTATCATTATAAACATAGTGAAAACTTATTCCATCTCCATATGGATTTGAATTAAAAAGTATAGAGGGATCATTGTTGTATAGAACATTTTTCTTTTTAAAATAAGGCCAAGCTGTTGATCCTGAAATATAGCAATCGTGAATTACCTGCTGTGCAGCTTGCCCTGAATATTCCCATTCAAATAATCCGTCTGCACATTCCATGTCTTGCTGGGATATATCGCCACTTGGGAAATTCAGACCATTTGGAACGTGATAAATGTATAATCCTTTTCCGTTGTCAGAATTATCTTCATATGGATCAATTTGAGCTGAATCTCCTATCATTACTCTATCCCATTTAGAATATTTGTTTCTGCTTGCAAGTAAAAAGTATTCATCTCCTTGAATAGGAACTTTTAATAAGTTTCCGGTTCCTGAATTCCGTGAAGAATAATCACCCAAATAGTTAGTAGAATTGATTGTGACATTTGTCGGTGTCATATATTCATTTAATATCATATCTGCAGGACTGTAAAAAAAATCGTATCCAAATCCATAACTTACTCTGCTATATGTTGAGTGCCATGGTGAAAACATTTGATGTCCGTGCTCGTGTCCCATAGTACCTACGTATTGTGCAAACTGTCCTCTAAATGAAATGGTTACTCCTGATCCATATTGGCTCGTTCCATAATCAATTCTTGTTCCATAATTATCCACTGTATCTAAACGAAAGTAGTGGTTTCCAAGATGATTATACCCGGCATTGTTTAAAAAAAGAGTTGTTGTAGAGTTATTTGCATCTTGTACTGTGGCGCCACCTCTTGTTTTAAAGACTTGATATATCATATCTACATACCCATCTCCTTCACCTAAAGGGGTGAAATAAAAAAGATTACCATTTTTTCTCCATCTGTCATAAGGTCTCCAATCAGTAAGTCCTTGTGCTTTGATGCTATCCCATATTTCGCGATGAATAGCGGAATCTGTTTTCGTTTTATCGTAATTGTAAAATTCAAAGTATTCCTGACCTGTTTTGGAAAGATTTACTGCAAATGCTCCACTTCCAGATGGTCTTGGACCAATAACATGGAATTTTCCCCGACTTATTTCCGCCCAGTGAGAAGATAGAATTTCCGTTTGTGGATCATACCAATTCCACCAATCTCCAACGGTATTTTTTTGAGTAGCAATCAAATTACCGGTATAAGTTGGAGCACTATTAGTAGGCCATGTATTTCTTGGATCATTAGGCTCATTTTTGAACTGAATAAAAACAACTAAAACCGGAAAATAAGAATCTGCAGGAGCAGGTTGTCCACCACTTAAATCTGTCCTGTTTGGTTTTACTCTTCCTCCATAGGGACTATCTATAGAGTCATTTGTACCAGATGAATGAGATACAGAACAATCAAATTCAAACATTGTCTGTGATAGTAAATCGTTTGATATTGTGATTAAAATTAATATGAAAATTATTTTTAAAGTGTTCATTATTAATTCTCCTTAGTTTTTAATTTAATGTTTAATAATCTTATTTATTATCTTATATTATGCTTTAATTTTTTATCTATAATAAAGGGCGGAGCTTTCCTTGAGAAAGGAAATTTCTTTAAAATCTCGTTTGCCGCGAATTTTTAAGATGCTGCTCCAGCCCTTTTGAAATTTGTTATGGAGGTCTTATATTTTCCATATTTTATTATTTTAAAACTACCATCGTTTTTTTATCTTTAATTATTCCGTCAATCTTTAAAATATAAAACAATATACCGGATGATATATCTCCGTTATCAAATCTAATTTGATAAAAACCAGGTATATGAAATGAATTTACCAGTGTGCTTACTTTTTTCCCTAATAAATCATATATTTCAACTTCTACTAAAGAAGATTTACTAATATTGTATCCAATTAAAGAAGCCTGATTAAAAGGATTTGGATAATTTTGGTATAGAGAAAAATCTTTTGAGATTTCAACATTGGATAGATTTGTCATAGAAGTTGGTGTTCCTCCATTTATAGTTTTGTAAACATTTCCGATGCCTCCGCAATACCAACCAACTGAATCATTTATAAATTTTATTGAACCAACAAAAGCAAAATTGTTTGGATCAGATATCTGAACAGACCAATTGTATCCTCCATCCATTGTTATAAATATTTTATTTGAACCTCCTCCAATATAACCAGTGTCCTTATTTTTGAAATCAAGAGCAATGATTCCAATTCCTTCATTTAACGTATCTACTGCTTGCCAGTTCTCACAAAAATCTGTTGATCTATAAATTATTGCATCCAATCCTGAAACCCAAACATCTCTATTGTTCGTAACGGCAAGTTTTCTAAACATAGGGAAACTTCCCGGATTAGTTACCTGTGTATCAAACCAGTTCATTCCTCCGTCGGTTGTTTTAAATACTCTCCCAGTTCCAGAAAAAATTCCAGTATTTATATCCTTAAAATAAATGTCAAAATTTGTAAACCATGGAGCATAAAAAGAATCGAGAGTTTTTCCACCGTCATAAGTCCTTAACACTTTATTCGTTCCAAGAAACCAGCCTGTATCTTTATTAAGAAAATATAAACCTGTAGTTGCTGAGTTACAGTCAGGACAGTAATTAAGTATATCCCAATTTAATCCTCCATTAGTAGTTTTTATTATCAGGTCTTTTCCGCTCGTTATATATACTATATTTGAATCTATTGGGGCAACACTCCATAAATTTGGATTTAGAGAGGGAGAAGGATTAGCAACATTGATCCAGTTGGTTCCGCCATTTGTAGTTTTTATCACAACTCCTGCATCACCCACAGCCCAGCCTGTTTTGTCGTTGATAAATTCTATATCGTATA
>JAGPCH010000333.1 GCA_018058125.1 Ignavibacteria bacterium
GATTTGGCGAATTGCTAAGATTATGATTTTTAACGAATCAATGTCATACATTTAATTCGAAAAATTAGTGAATTTAGTGGCAAGCTTTTTAATAGTGTGTAAAGGTAAACTTAAGAAATTAAATAACTTTTAATAAAAAAGATCTCAAAGATAAAATCTTTGAGATCTTTTGCGGAAGGGGAGAGATTCGAACTCTCGGTACAGTTTGACCCGTACGACGGTTTAGCAAACCGTTGGTTTCAGCCACTCACCCACCCTTCCGTGTAACTGCTGAAAAAAATTTTACTAATATATTGCTTTAGATTCTTGATTTCAAGATAAGAATATATAAAACATTATTTTATTGAGATTATGTCATTGTAAATGACAAATACCATGAATGCGAGTAATAGTGCAAAACCTACATTCTGCAGTATTATCTGAACTTTATAAGGTACCGGCTTCCTTACAATTCCTTCATAAATAAGCAACATTAGATGCCCTCCGTCCAATGCAGGGAAAGGCAGAATGTTTATTACAGCAAGAGAAATTGACAGTAAGGCAAGGAATCCCAGAAAAGTATATAATCCTCCTTCAGCTGATTGTGCGGATGCCTGAGCAATTTTGACAGGACCTCCGATTGCTTTTTTAAATTCTACATCTCCTTTTATTATTTTACCAATCGATTTGAAAAATAATTCTATTCCATAATGATACATATCATAGCCTGCTTTTGGGATTGCAGACAATACATTGTATTTTATTTCCTTTGTCGGTCCGGTATATTTTGAAGCTATCATTATTCCAATTGTTGAATCAACTGAAGGTTTTATTTCGCAACTCATTGTTTCTGAATTTCTTTTCCATTGCATAACAAATTGTCTGTCAGCATTTTCTCTTATGAGATCTGTAACCTGCTGTGAACTGATTAATTGTATTCCGTTAATTTCAGTTAGCATATCTCCTTTTTGAAGACCGCAAGATTCTGCAGGACTTCCGGAGACAACTTCGCCAATCTCAGCAGTCATTCCTTCCGGAAAAATTCCAAAATTTCTTTCGGTAAGATCTCCGACTTTATCTTTTGGTATGCTTACAATTTGATCAGAACCGCTTCTGTTTACCAATATAGTAAGAGGTTCTCCTAGATTTTCAAAATATAATTGAGCCTGAATCTGATCCCATGATATTACATCTGTATTGTTAATGCTTAAAATTCTGTCTCCAATTTTGAGACCTGAATCATATGAAGGGGATCCTTTTGAAATGTAACCTATTGTTGTGGTATCAGTAATTGTTTTTCCTTTAGCAAGTGTAAGGAAATAAAATATCAGGAATGCCAGCAAAAAATTCATGATCACACCTGCTGTGATTACTATCATTCTTTTCCATACAGGCTTAGCTCTGTACTCCCAGGGCATCGGATCTTTTGAAATAAAATCCCTGTCCATGCTTTCATCGACCATGCCTGAAACTTTAACATATCCGCCAATAGGAAATGCGCAAATTCTGTAATCAGTATTTTCTCCCAGATCGATCTCTTCATCCATTTTGCCAAAAGTAAAACCATTGATCCGGTTCCATCCGAAAAGTCTGTAACCTATACCAAGCGCAAAGACCTCAGCTCTCATACCCGTAAATCTTGCTGCCAGAAAATGCCCTAATTCATGTATGAATACAAGAATACCTATTACTATTAAAAAATAAAATATAGTGTTTACTGTTTCCATTATTAATTAAATGTTCGTGATAAAAAGTAATTTAATCTTTATATACAGGAAATTGAAGTTAAAAATCCTGTTATATGTAAAGTTTTTGATAATTGTCTAAATTCAATTCGTAAAGAGTTTCTTAACATTTTCCCGTATGAGTTTATCAGTAAACAGAATTTTTTCGATTGAAATCTCTCCGGATTCTGAATTGCTGTCAAGCTGCCCAAGGATCACATACGGTATATCTTTGAATTTGATTCTGCTTTTTAAAAATAAATCCACGGCTACTTCATTTGCCGAATTTAAAATAACCGGATATATTCCACCTTTTTCCAAAACATCATAAGCAATTTGAAGACATTTAAATTTTACAGTATCAGGTTCTTCAAAATTAAGCTGATTGAATTTTTTAAAATCCATTTTTGGAAATTCAGATCTTACTCTGTCAGGAAAAGTAAGTGAATACTGAATAGGAATTTTCATATCAGGGATTCCAAGCTGAGCTTTTATGGAACCGTCATTAAATTCAACCATTGAATGAATTATTGATTCAGGATGTATCAGGACCTGAATGTTTTTAGCATTTATATCAAAGAGCCATTTTGCTTCAATCACTTCAAGACCTTTGTTCATCATTGTAGCAGAGTCAATTGTGATCTTCTTTCCCATCCTCCAGTTAGGATGATTTAAAGCATCTTCTATACTGACATTATCAAGCTCTTCTGCAGTTAGTTTCCTGAATGGTCCGCCGGATGCAGTCAAAATAATATTGCTGACAGTATTCATGTTTTCACCCTGAATACATTGGAGTATTGCAGAATGTTCGCTGTCTATGGGAAATAAATTAGTTTTGTGTTTTTTTAATAAACCGGTAACATATTCACCTGCAGCTACCAGCGTCTCTTTGTTAGCAAGTGCTATATCTTTCCCGGTCTTAATAGCTTCAATTGTCGGTTCTAGACCGGAAATTCCTACAAGAGCGTTTATCAAGAAATTATAATCATCTCTTGAAGCTAATTCAATTAATGCATTTCTGCCAGATAATATCTCAAGGTCTTTAAAATTATAGTTATTTCGGAATTTATCAGCTGCCAGTTCATCTACTATTACAACTCCTTCAGGAGAATATTTTGCAATTTGTTCTGCAAGTTTCTCAATGCTGGTATTTGTAGAAAGATACTTTAATTCAAGTTCCTCATTGTTCAATCTAAGATTGTCAATTACATTTAAAGCATTACAACCTATAGAACCTGTAGAACCGAAAATTGAGATTACTTTATTCTTATTCAAAAAATTAATAGCTGAAAATTAAAATGAAAAAACTCAGGGTAAATTTTGTCCCTGAGTTTTTATAGAAATAATATTTGAAATGGATATTAGTTAAGATATTTATTAATTGATGTAAGGAATGTTTCTTTGCTTCTTCCCCCGATAATAGTTTCAACGATCTTACCGTTTTTATCAATCAAGAAAGTTGTAGGAACAGCTTCCACCAAAGCCCCGTCAGCTTCACTTAACGCATCAACTACTTCCTGATTTCCATCAAGTATTGTATATGACACCGGATTTGTAGCTAAAAAATCTTCAATATTTTTAGAACCATTTTGCTGAAATACGTTTAATC
>JAGPCH010000334.1 GCA_018058125.1 Ignavibacteria bacterium
GTATATTATCGAACGAACGGTTCTCAAACATAAGCACGACAAGATGTTCGAATCCGGGTTTATCCGGAACCGGCAGAAGCTTCGGGAGTTCATCGGAAGTATCAGCAAGAGCACTGTTAATATTTATCCCGGCGCCTGCAGCGGCTGCGGCAGTGAGTTTCAGAAAGCTGCGGCGGGAAACAGTGTTACCGGTTTTACTTCCGGAGTCCTTATCCATGGTTTTTGAATTCTTATTTGTTTTCTTTTTCATTGAATTGATATTATTGCGCTGTGATATTTTTTAAGATTCAAAATTAACAATAATAACTGAATGCTGAAAGTGTGAAGGTGTTGATGTTGTTATTCCTATTGGAAATATTTTTTACAAACTAAATCTACCATCATTATAAGTTAAAACTATTTAAAGAAATGATCGGGTAATATTAAAAAAATCTCTCCAGTTCAATTTTAATATGCAAACTCTGAAGGAAAAGACAGTGTATTTTTCTTTTCCGTAAAGGATTTCGGAACGGGGATTGATCCAAAGTTTATAGATAGTATATTCGATAAATTTTTTCAGTTTGGATCGAAGAACATTGAGAACACCGGAAAAGGTGTCGGTCTTGGACTGGCAATATCCAAAGAATTTGTAAATGCCCATAGAGGAGAACTGAAAGTTAAAAGCGAACTGGGTTCCGGAAGCGAATTTTATTTTACTATACCGATTCATGATTGATCATCTGCGCCAAAGTATTGATTATATTATTATATAAAAATGAAAATTATTATTCTTGAAGTTGCAAATCATCGAATGAAAACATTCAGTATTCCCATGTTTTCTTATTGCCGGGAATCGTGTTCAAATAAAATTTCTCAATACCCAATACCCAATACCCAATACCCAATACCCTTTTGTCCGAGAGAGTCCCTGAAAATCACCTGAGACTTTATTGAAAGAAAATTCTGTACTGATTTTTCTAATCGGGCGTTCGGAATAATACAATTTTAAATGAAACGAAGTATTGTTTTACAGGGGAGTCAGAATCATTACGGCGATATAAATCTTTCTGACATTTTGAACATTTTACATTTATAACAATTCAAATACTTTTGTATCCGGATATGTAAGTACGGATGTCAACGGTGATAACATTACTAATCCTGCAGATGTATTGATAACAAATAATAAATCGCTTAATTTTATTCACTCAATTACACCGTGATATAATTTCTTAATTTAATTATTTAAATATGAACAATAACCCGTTTGAAGATTCAGTATTAACAAACATCCTTGTAGTCAGCGATATGAAAAGATCCAGATCATTTTATGTTGATATTCTTGGAGCCAAAATATTCAGGGAATACGGAGGTGATTCATTGGTTCTGGAGTTTCTCGGCAGCTGGATATTACTGGTAACTTCCGGTGACCCTACTGCAGACAAACCTGATGTAAAATTTAATCCACCAGTTAACAAAAATTCAATCAGTCATTCATTTACTATCCGTGTTAAAAATTGTAATGAATCATATGAGATACTAAAAGAACGCGGGGCAGAATTTATTACATCTCCATTTATAAACGGAGCGGAAACCAGATGTTTTTTTTATGATCCCGACGGACATTTGTTTGAGATAAGTGAATATAGAAGTGAAAGTTGATATTGAAATTTAAATAAAGTATTTCCATCTTTCTATAGAACGATCAAAATAATGAAACATAAGATCGCTGCTCAGACTTCCGTCATTATATCACTATGAAAATCTCAAACTAGTATTTGTATTTTTTGTCAAAAAAGAATTTTCTAAGTTAAAATAAAAAATTATCATGAAACTTACCGTAAAAATCTCCGAAGGCAAAAACAATTTTTTAATAGGTCAAATAAAAGAGATTCCATCTGTGTTGACTCAAGGGAAAACAATAAATGAAGTCAAAGAAAATATTAAGGATGCATTAGAACTTTATCTTCAGGATATGAGAGAAGAAAAATCTAATGAGAATGAACATGTTGTTTTAGAAGAAGAATTGATCTATTAAAAATGAAACGAAAGGAATTTGTTCGTTACTTGAATTCTAACAATTGTATTCTACATAGGAATGGAAGTAAGCATGACATTTATAAGAATTTAATTAGCAACAAAAAAACCACAATCCCGAGACATCCAACTATCGATGATATGCTTTGCAGAGAGATTTGTAAACAATTGGGGATTCCAAAGATTAAGTGATTTTATTTAATACAGGTATATTTTATCAGATGAATAAGAGAGGCTGGAATCTATATTTAGTTTGATAATCCCACAGTACTTTTAAAAAGTATAAATGAAACGCTTGTTTTATTCTCAATATGAATTTCAGAACATTAAATATCATATTTTTAATTCTCAGTTTCAATCTGTCATTTGGACAGACGAATCTGATCAATCCGCATAAAGGAATTGAAGGAGTTCCTGTACTCGTAGATTCATCAAATATTTCTGAGGTTATAAAAATTTACAGTAATGACTTTCAAAAGACCGTATTAAGATCATTTATATATTACCGCTATGAAAATATCGGACTGACATTTGAAATAGACGCTTACGATAAAAACGAGATTGTACGGTCAATTTATATTGAAGCTCCATTTAAAGCGAAAACAAAAAATGGAATTACACTAAATGAAAGTACAATGGATGATGTGTTGAAGTTGTACAATGAAACGGGATGCTTTGTATTAAAAGATTGTGTCATGAGACCGCAGAAAGGAATTTCATATTACATAAGAAAAGAACCGAACACAAAAGGATATGATCTAAATGAGAAAATATTTAAAATCAGTGACATATTAAAAAAGGAAAATTTAAATCAGATATATAAGAATTTTGAAGCAAGCGGTCGGATAAATTGATTATATTTTATCTACGGTATAGTCTCGTGTTATTATGGACTCTGCTAAAGCAACTCTTTCCGGTTTCGATTCATTAATCAAGCAGAAAATTTAATTCTAATTAATTTATGAAAGAGCAGTCATTTTATACTGAAGACGGGTCCGGAATGTATTTTGAAAAAATAACTCCCAATGTCAAAAAACAATCCGAAAGCTTGATCCTCTTTCATGGCGGAGCTCATACCGGAAGCTGTTATAAACTTACCCCCGACGGACGAAAAGGCTGGGCTTATTATTTTGCTGAAAAAGGATTTGAAGTTTATATTCCTGACTGGCCCGGGACAGGAAGAAGCAGGGATGTAGCGCTTGAAAAAATCAATGGTGAATTTTTAATAAACGCTTTTTCAACACTTATAGAAAAAATAGATGGAAAAGTTATATTAATAACACATTCAATGTCAGG
>JAGPCH010000015.1 GCA_018058125.1 Ignavibacteria bacterium
AAATTACCGCCGCACATTTCACAGTCAACAGGTCCGGAAGCAAATCGGAATGCTTTACCTTTATTCTCTCCCGAAGTCGGTATCATGAACATTGAATTATTTTTGAATGAAGCGTATCTGCCTTTATTGAGTTTGGATGAAGAAATATCACACAATACCCAGAGATTTCCCCTGCTGTCAAAAGTCAGATTGTCCGGACAGGAAAATCCAGCATCAACTCCGCCGGTTGCAAATACTTCCCACTCAAATTCAAGACCGGCAGAGTCGTTATTCTTTTCAATGATCCTTACAATGCTTCCGTCATAATCTTTCTTATCTGAATTATTTGTAAAAGATATAAATACAGAACTGTCCACAGGATTGATCTCAATGTCTTCAGGTCTGTTGCATTCTGTACCGCCGACAAGCTTAGATGACTTATCGCAATTTATAAGTACATCCGCCTGAGAACTAAATGTATTCTTTAATTCAGGTCTGTTTTCAAAATTCAGTAACTGCCATTTATTATTCTCAAAATCTGCGACATAAAGATCTCCGTCGTCAAGAATGTCCATGTTTGCTTCCCTGTTTTTATCATCATAAATGTTTTTGCTTATGAATTTATATACACATTCGTTTATTTTATCGTCTCCCATATAAGCCACAACTTTTTTATCTTCTGATATACTTATCGCAACATTCTCATGTCTGAACCTGCCGAGCGAAGTGCGTTTCTTCGGAACTGAATTTTTATCAAAAGGATCAACTTCAACAACCCATCCGTATTCTTCCGTATTAAAATCTTTATCTGCATCATTCCATCTGTATTCCCAGACATCATCCGAAGCAAAATAATCCTGAAAATTTTCTTCGCCGCTGAGAAAGGTTCCCCATGGAGTGAGACCTCCGCTGCAGTTTGCAAGCGTGCCTTTTGCAAATTCACCCAGCACGGATTTTGCATTCCCGGTAACAACATGAATGGTCTCAGCATCTATCCTTCTATTGTAATTTTCGTCACTGATAAATTTCCACTCACCTTTTTCTCTGCTAACCCTGATGACAGATATTCCGACACTTTTCTTTTCAGCTTCTACTTCCTCTTTGGTTTTAATTCTGCCTTTCCTGAAATCTTCATCGGTATAATTATTAATAAAAAGGGGAGAAGGGAATTCATGATTGATCACAAGTAACCCTTCGTTTGAATTGCTTCCGCCTACCAAAAAATCTATGGGCAAATATCCTACATAATCATTATTGAATCCGAAAAATTCTGAGTCATTGATCTTATCGCCCCATTTTCTGATGATCTTATATTTAAATTCTTCGGGTAAAATAAACTGATCAGAGTCAGAAGCATCAATGGGTCTGAACATGGAACTTTCCGTACCAGTCTTTTCTCTACCTTTAAATAAGTTTAGATCAAAAAATTCATAGGGAAACACCGAACCTATTGCCAGAAACGCAGAAGCTTTTCCGCTTTTTTTCAGCAAATTCCTTCGGGATATTTTTTTGTTAATGAGATCTTCGAGGCGAATCATTTTATAAATAACTTATTGGGGATTAAATAAAAAACACATGTCAAAATAACCAAAATACTTTTCAAAATCCTTTGCCTGAAATTATGAAATTGTAAAAATATATTAATCTGTATACACTCTGAAAATTTTAATATGATGGCAGACAGGGATAAGATTATATAAATGCGGTCCTGGAGGATGCAAGAGCCAGGACTTCAAAACGTAATCTGAATGCATATAAAAGATCAATTGAATGTTACCATTGCCTGCAGGTAAGTCATTACTAACATTTACCGATTATATTAGTATATTCACTAAAAAATTTAATGAAGAAAAAGTTAATTTATTTATTCAGTTTAGCTACGGTTTGTTTGTTAATTTTTTACCTTTCATCAATATTTTTTGCAACTGCGTTTTTATCATCAAATCATTTAAGGATTGGAGATCCTCCTGAAAATTTTCAAGCAGAGAAAGTAAGTTTCAAAACAGGAGACGGATTAACTTTAAAAGGCTGGTATTCGAAAGTTTCAGATTCATCAAAGGTTATAATTTTACTTCACGGATATAAAGCCAACCGTATTGAGATGATCCCTAAAGCTGAGTTGTTCAGGAATATGGGTTATGATGTATTGCTTTATGATGCAAGAGGTTGCGGAGAAAGTGAAGGTGATATGGTTTCTTTGGGATATTATGAAAAAGAGGATCTTATTGCTGCTGTGAATTTTTTAAATGGCATGGGAAAAAATGATATAGCCGTTTACGGATTCTCTCAGGGAGGAGCAACAGCAATTTTAGCTTCGGAAGATCTGACCGGTGTCAGATGTATAATCTCCGAGGTTACATTTGATAATCTCGAAAATGCAATTGATAACAGATTCCGTAAATATTTATTTATCCCGGGTTATTTAGGAACTTTCTTTATGAGAGAGGAGGCAGAAAAAAAACTCGGCATTAGTATAGACGAGATTCAGCCAATTGATAAAATCAAAAATATTAAAGTACCGATATTTATAATAGGCGGGGAAGATGACTCCCGAACGGTTCTTAAAAATACAATGGATCTTTTTAATGCAGCCAATGAACCGAAAGAATTATGGATATCGCCGGATTCTGAGCATGAAAACATTTATGAAAAAAATCCTTTGATGTTTGAAAGCAAAATAAAAGAATTTTTAAAAAAGTATCTGTAGTATTTTACATACTATTAGCATCAGAAGTTTGCAGACTTTAAATATACTCACCTAATATCTTTTACCAAAAATTTTTACGTTAAGGTTTACAATCTAATTTTACATATTATGTAAATAAAAAAAGTTATGGAAACGCATGTAAAAGAGTTTCTTTTTAATCCTACCGTAGGAAAAATTGTAACTATATTCATCGGAGCTGCAATAATATGGGTAATAATCAAAGCCATTCAGAAGAAATTCTTTTCAAAGATCAAGGGAGTAGATAACCGATACAGGGCGAAAAAATTCAGCACTATCATCGGATATCTTTTAACGATCATATTTATCACTATTGTTTACAGCGATCAGTTATCAGGTTTGACGGTAGCATTCGGTGTAGCCGGTGCGGGTATTGCTTTTGCTTTACAGGAAGTAATAGCTTCATTTGCAGGCTGGCTGGCAATTATGTTCGGAGGATTTTATAAAGCGGGAGACAGGGTTCAGCTTGGCGGTATAAAAGGAGATGTAATTGATATAGGTGTATTAAGAACGACATTAATGGAGACGGGACAATGGGTTGACGGTGACCTGTATAACGGAAGGATAGTTTTAATAGCAAACAGTTTTGTTTTTAAAGAACCGGTTTTTAATTATTCGGGAGATTTTCCATTTCTATGGGATGAAATTAAGATCCCGATAACATACGGAAGCGATTATGATAAGACAAAAGAGATTTTACTAAAAGCCGGAAATGAGATCGCCGGGGATCTTACTGCTAAATCTAAAGAGAAATGGCTCGAGCTTCAGTATAAGTTTTCTCTCGAAGATGCGCAGACCGATCCAATGGTCTCGCTTATAGCAAATGATAACTGGGTAGAATTTACACTCAGATATGTAGTCAGTTATAAAAAAAGAAGACTTGTAAAAACAGAATTGTTTACTAAGATTTTAAAAGATGTAGATGCCACTGAGGGTAAGATCAAATTTGCATCAGCCACCTTTGAAATTGTAGGAGCTCCGGATATTAATGTAAAAGTAAGATCTTAATTCTAAAAAGTTATAACTATAAATTTAAATAATGGATCTTTTTCCACTCCTTTCCATACTTATCGTACTTTCTGCAGGGTTTGCATATATTAATTTTCGCGTCTTAAAACTGCCCAACTCCATCGGGCTGATGCTTGTATCATTATTATTCTCTTTCCTGATTTTAATCATTGGTAATTTTTATCCGTCAATAAAAGACGGACTGGCATCTACACTTGAGAGCATTGACTTCAGCGAACTGCTTCTTGAAGGGATGCTGAGTTTCATGCTGTTTGCAGGTGCGATCCACATTAAATATGAAGACCTGAAAAGCGAACGGCTTACGATCATTTTGTTTTCTACCATGAGTGTAATTATCAGCACGTTCATTGTTGGATTTGCTTCATTTTATTTATTGCATGCTTTTGGTATAGATGTGAATATAATTCATGCTTTGTTGTTCGGCGCATTGATCTCTCCGACTGATCCAATCGCTGTACTAAGCATACTGAAAAGTGCAGGTGTTTCGAAATCACTGGAGACAAAAATAGCAGGTGAGTCTTTATTCAATGACGGTGTGGCTGTAGTAGTTTTTTTGACCATTCTGAAGCTGGCTCAGCCGGGAGCTGATTTTGATGCAGGCAGTATAATAATGCTTTTCGGACAGGAAGCTATAGGCGGAATTTTGCTGGGAATACTCTTGGGTGTGATAGGTTATAAACTGACTTCCCATATAGATAATTATCAGGTTGAAGTATTGATCACTCTTGCTGTCGTAATGGGCGGATATACTTTTGCTCATTATGTTCATGTGTCCGGACCATTGGCTATGGTTGCAGCGGGTGTGATCACCGGAAATCACGGTAAGGAATTCGGAATGTCAAAGATCACAAATGAATACATAGATAAATTCTGGGAGCTGATAGATGAGATTTTAAATGCTGTTTTGTTTGTATTGATTGGATTGGAATTACTTATTCTTGAGATCAATACCACCATTCTGATAATTTCATTTATTCTGATACTTGTAACGCTGATCACAAGATACATTTCCGTATGGGTGCCGTCTTTGCTGATTAGATTCAAAGAGAAAATAACCCGCAAGACATTGGTAGTATTGACCTGGGGAGGACTCAGAGGCGGGATATCCATAGCTCTAGCGCTATCCATAAAGCCTGAATTCAGCAGAGAGATCTGGGTTACTATCACTTACATAATAGTTTGCTTTTCAATACTGGTTCAGGGAATGACGATCGGAAAGCTAGCGAAAAAAGCAGCGGCTTAAAAGAGAATTATAAATTTCAAATTACAAATTTCAAATTTCAAATATTGAGTTGTCTACAAACTAAGGAATGGGTTTTACATATTCAAATGTATATCAACTTTTAACTTTTAACTTTTAACTTTTAACTTTTAACTTTTAACTTTTAACTTTTAATTGTTTTAATTGCTAGGTCTATTCCACATAATATCAATTCTGGTTGTGATCTCCGCAGGGTTTGCAATAATCAATTTCAGGATTCTGAAATATCCGGTATCAATCGGTTTGATGATAGTTTCTCTTGTGTTTTCAATTGTTATCATTATTTTAGATCAGATCTTTCCGGGAATGGAAAGCATACTGAACAGGGAATTGATGACATTGAATTTCAGCGAACTTCTTCTTGAAGGTATGCTGAGTTTCATGCTTTTTGCGGGAGCCATACATGTCAGTTTTGATGATCTTAAAAGTGAAAAGCTGCCAATTCTTTTGTTTTCTTCTTTAAGTGTGATCATCAGTACAATATTGATTGGTTACATTTCTTTTTATGTTTTGCAGTTATTCGGAATAAATGTAAACATACTTCACACAATGCTTTTCGGCGCATTGATCTCGCCGACCGATCCGATCGCGGTGATGAGTATTCTTAAAACCGCAAAAGTTTCAAAATCACTGGAAACAAAAATAGCGGGCGAATCACTTTTTAATGATGGAGTTGCAGTTGTAACGTTTCTTGCCTTTTTAAAAATGTCAAAGCCGGGTGCGGAAATTGATGCTTTGACCATTTTACGATTATTTGGTCAGGAAGCTTTTGGCGGAATATTGCTTGGCATAATACTTGGTGGAATAGGTTTCAGATTAATAAAGAATATAGATAATTATCAGGTAGTAGTAATGATAACACTTGCAATGGTAATGGGCGGATATACTATTGCAGACATTACTAATGTTTCGGGACCTCTTGCAATGGTGATAGCAGGAGTTATTACCGGAAACAAGAGCAAGAAATTAGGAATGTCCAAATTGACCGCAGAGTATGTGGAAAAATTCTGGGAGCTTATAGATGAGATTCTGAATGCCATTCTGTTTGTATTAATGGGTCTTCAGCTTTTACTCATCGATTTTGATCTGACGGTATTACTGATAGCTTTCATATCAATATTTGTCTGTCTTTTTTCAAGATATGTTTCAGTATGGATACCTTCATTATTGATAAGATATAAGGAAAGAATTTCTCAAAAGACACTTGTTATACTTACCTGGGGTGGATTGAGAGGTGGCATATCAATTGCATTGGCATTGTCTATACTTCCGGAATATAACAGGGAATTAGTTGTTACGGTAACTTATGTGGTTGTGTGCTTTACCATACTTGTTCAGGGATTGACGATCGGAAAACTGGCTAAGAAGTTAGCATGATCCCGGACTGAACGAAAATGTTGGGTTTGCTTCAAAGTCTCTGAGAAAAAAACTTTGAACATAATGTTCTATGAAGCTTTCATTCTTTGATACAGGCAAAAGGGTAATTTTAGGACAATCTGTCCGCAGTGACGGATCAATACACAATACTAAATTGGTAGTACTCGAATCAATATCAGGATTTTTATTGTGCTGCAGCTATAATCTATGCCGGCATAAAGCTTTCATTTTACGGTGACAGAATTGCGGAACTCACGGGATTAGGCAAGGCATGGATAGGACTGATTATAATGGAGTATATTACTTCACATCCCGAGCTCATAACCGGTATCAGTTCTTAGCGATAGTAAATGCACCGAATCTGGCAGCCGGTGATGTATTTGGCAGTTGTGTTTTTAATCTATTCATACTATCCATACTCGATGTACTTTTAAAAAAACCGATCTCCTCTATAGTAAGGAGTACTCATGTGTTTGCAGGAGCATGAGAAATTATCCTGATTACACTTAGCGGGTTTGCAATTCTTCTGTCTGATGTATTACCCATAATCGGGTGGATTAGTATTATGACACCGGTGATATTTGCTGTGTATTTTTTATCCATCTGGTTGATTTCAAATTTGAAATTAAAAAAATTCAAAAGACCAGGAATAAGGAATCAATTAATCATGATGCGGCAGGACTTCAGAAAACTCTGATGCATTTTGCATTTAATTCTTGCATAGTAGTAGCTGCGGCATTGTTTCTTCCTTACTTTGGAAATTTTCTTTCGGGGCACTCAGGAATGGAAAATACCATTTTCGCAACTTTGTTTATTGCAATTTCGACATCTCTTCCGGAATTAGTTGTTTGCATTTCTGCGATCAGAATCGGTTCCGTGGATATGGCGGTGGGTAATTTATTCGGAAGTAATATTTTTAATAAATTCATACTTGGTATAGATGATATGTTTTACCGATCAGGTTCACTATTTGAGGAGATTCATCCTGAGCATCTTATATCAATATTATTTGTAATAATAATGACAGCAGTAGCGGCAATCGGACTTTAGTTTAAAGCGGAAAGGAAGAGATTTTTTCTTGCTTTTGATTCATTTATAATTTTATTTTTATATGCAGCTCTTATGACTTTGTTACATATCCTAAAATGAAACTTTTAAAATTTAAAAAATTAATTCCGGACGATGTAAATTTTTTTTACAGCTTTAATTTTAATTATGGACTGGCATAGCATTGATATAAAAAAAATATTTGAAACGACAGGCTCATCGGAGAACGGACTTTCTAATGAATCAATATTAAAGAAACAAGCTGAATTCGGAAAGAATAAACTTGATGATGTAAAAAAGAAACCTGCATGGTTGATGTTTGTCAACCAGTTCAGGGATTTCATGATAATTGTTCTTATAGCTGCCGCAGTAGTTTCGGGAATAATTGGTGATCTGACGGATACGATCATTATTCTTGTAATAGTAATATTAAATGCAATACTGGGATTTGTTCAGGAGTACCGCGCCGAGAAATCTCTTGAGGCATTAAAGAAAATGGCTGCGCTGAATGCGAATGTGATAAGAGACGGAAAGATACAGTCGGTAGATGCCGAAGAGTTGGTTCCCGGAGACATAATAGTACTTGAGACAGGAAACATAGTGCCTGCTGACATTCGTCTGTTTGAAACTTTCAATCTGAAAGCTGATGAGTCTTCTCTGACGGGAGAATCTTTGTCTGCAGATAAAAATTCTGATACATTAAATGAATCTGAAGTTTCTCTCGGAGACAGATTCAACATGCTTTATAAAACCACACTCATTACCGGAGGAAGAGCAAGAGGTGTAGTTGTTTCAACCGGAATGAATACTGAGATCGGTAAGATCGCTAAAATGCTTGATATAGGTGAATCTGCAACACCTCTTCAGATCCGGATGAATGATTTTGGTAAAAAACTATCCTATCTGATACTTCTTATCTGTATAATGCTCTTTGTGATCGGAATGCTGAGAGGTGAGGACCCGGTTACTATGATTCTACTTTCCATATCTCTTGCCGTAGCTGCAATACCCGAAGCTTTGCCTGCGCTGATTACAATTGCATTGGCTGCCGGCGCGAAGAGAATGGTAAATGTAAATGTACTGATCAGGAAACTTTATGCAGTCGAAACTCTGGGTTCGGTTAATTTTATATGTTCGGATAAAACCGGTACACTGACTCTCAATAAAATGAAAGTAGTAGAGGTCATAGAGAACAGTGATATAAAAGGGACTGTGTCAGGACTTTCAATATTTGAGCTGAGCATGGCGCTGAACAATGATGTAAATATTAACAATGAGCAAAAACTTATTGGAGATCCTACGGAGATAGCCATGGTTGAATACGTTAAAGAAAAACACAAAGATATTTTAATTACTGATCTCAGGAAAAAATTTGAACGCGTTGCCGAGATTCCATTTGACAGTGACAGAAAATGCATGACCACTGTCCATAAGTTTGAAGATAAGTATCTGATTGTAAGCAAAGGAGCTGCAGAGGTAATTGCTGAAAACTTTTATTCGGGGATCAGTAAAGAATTAGTCTTAGCAAAAACCAATGAACTTGCAAAAAATGGAATTAGAGTCATTGCTTTCGGATATAAGATCCTTTCGGAATTACCTAATCCTATTGATTATGAAATAATAGAATCAAGCATTTCTTACTGCGGACTGACGGGGATGATAGATCCACCCAGACCTGAAGTGAGATCAGCGATTCAGGAATGTAAAACTGCCGGAATTAAAACAGTAATGATCACCGGTGATCATGCAGCAACTGCCACATCAATTGCAAAAGATATTGGTATCCTTGAAGAAAACAATCTTTCCATTACAGGAAAAGAATTACAAAACATGTCTGAACAAGAGTTTACTGATAAAGTAGAAAATGTAAGAGTTTATGCGCGGGTAAGTCCCGAACAAAAACTCAGCATTGTAAAAGCTCTTCAAAAGAAAAATAATTTTGTAGCAATGACAGGCGACGGAGTAAATGATGCGCCTTCTTTAAAGTCAGCTAATATCGGAATAGCTATGGGAATAAACGGAACAGATGTAAGCAAGGAAGCATCTCACATGATCCTTTTAGATGACAACTTTGTAACTATAGTCAGAGCCGTAAAGGAAGGAAGAAGGATATATGATAACATCCGGAAATTTGTAAAATACATTATGACATGCAACAGTGCGGAAATAATGATTATTTTTTTGGCTCCGTTTTTCGGATTACCTATACCATTGATACCTATACATCTTCTTTGGATCAATCTTGTTACAGACGGATTACCCGGACTGGCTCTTGCAAGTGAAAAAGAAGAGCCGGACGTTATGTTTCGTCCGCCCAGAAGTACAGATGAAAGTCTATTCTCAGATGGAATAGGTTACCATATTGTGTGGGTAGGAATGCTTATGGCAGGTGTAACACTTGCTTTGCAGGCATGGACTTTTCACACAGGTAATCCTGACTGGCAGACAATGGTCTTTACGGTTTTAGCATTATCTCAGATTGGTCATGTTATGGCTATAAGAAGTGATTATGATCTGCTGTACAAACGGGGAATATTCAGTAACCTTCCTTTGCTAGGAGCGGCATTATTAACATTGATCCTTCAGCTTATGGTAGTGTATCTACCCGTTGCAAATAAAGTCTTTAAAACCAACCCGCTGTCACTGAATGATCTTGCGATATGCTTATTGCTCTCGACTGTTGTATTTCATGCTGTCGAGCTGGAAAAATTCATTAAAAAAAGAATCCGGAAGAAAAGGATTTCAGAAAATTAATTTATTTACAAGAGATAATTCAATTACTAAACAGGAATTTAAAAATGCCAATAGATTTCTTTGCACACTGCAATTTAAATATCCGGCAGATTCACACAGAAAATACTTTTCAGAATATTTTCTGCGGAAATCAGCGAAAGTTTATCTGCTGTAATTTGGGATAAAATTTTTTTTGTGTACGGAGATCTGATTTATTGTGTCGGAATGAACATTGAATTAAACTTTGGTTTGTTTTATTTTGAATAAATATTTTTATTAAAATTCTAAAAAACTTATTATGTTTAAAAGCAGTAAAGATTCAGAACAGGAAACACATTTTTTTGATGATGTTTGCAGCTACTTCGACAATGCAGCTCAATATACAAAGCATCCCGCAGGATTGCTGGATCAGATAAGGAGATGCAACAGTATTTACAGATTTTGTTTTCCGTTAAGAACTAAAGGCGGCGATTATGAAGTGCTGGATGCATGGAGAGTAGAACATTCGCATCATAAAACTCCTGTAAAAGGCGGGATAAGATACAGCACCATGGTGAATACGGATGAAGTGAAAGCTCTTGCTGCTCTTATGACTTATAAATGCGCCGTAGTGGATGTACCGTTTGGAGGAGCAAAAGGCGGAATAAAAATAGATCCGCGTAAATATTCAGAAAGTCAGCTTGAGAATATCACACGAAGATATACTTCAGAACTTATTAAAAAAAATCTTATAGGTCCGGGAATTGACGTACCGGCTCCTGATTACGGAACAGGCGAAAGGGAAATGGCATGGATCGCGGATACATATGCAACTTTTAATCCGGGTCAGCTTGATGCTAACGCATGTGTAACGGGTAAGCCTTTAAGTCAGCACGGTATCAGAGGTAGAAGGGAAGCTACCGGAAGGGGAGTATTTTTTGGATTAAGGGAAGCGGTTAATATTACAGAAGATATGAAGAAACTGAATTTACCAACAGGTATGGATGGTAAGAAGATTGTACTTCAGGGACTTGGTAATGTCGGTTATTATGCCGGATTATATTGCCAGGAAGCCGGTGGTGTTATAATTGCGATTGCAGAATATGAAGGAGCAATTTATAATCCTAAAGGTCTGGATATTGTAAGTGTGTTTGAACACAGAAAAATTACCGGCAGTATTCTCAATTACAAAGGCGCAAAAAATATCAAGAGAACTTCCGAGGCACTCGAGCTTGATTGTGATATCCTTATTCCTGCAGCACTCGAAAATCAGCTAACAAAAGATAATGCAAAAAAAATAAAGGCAAAGATAATTGGTGAAGGTGCAAACGGACCTGTAACTCCTGAGGCTGAACAAATTATGCTTAAAAGGGGAGCTTTGATAATTCCTGACCTATACCTTAATGC
>JAGPCH010000335.1 GCA_018058125.1 Ignavibacteria bacterium
TTATCAACTATCAATTATCAACTATCAATTATCAACTATCAATTATCAACTATCAATTATCAATTATCAATTATCAACTATCAATTATCAACTATCAATTATCAACTATCAATTATCAACTATCAATTATCAACTATCAATTATCAACTATCAATTGATTTTCTAGCATACACTTAAAATGACCTTCCGGACAATTATCTCTTCCAATGTGTGTACAAGGACGGCATTTTAAATCTTTCACCTCCATTACCCTTGAATCAATTAATTGCGGAAAGAATCCGAATTGTTTTACCGTACTACCGAATACTGCGGTGACGCTTTTTCCCAGTGCTTCAGAAAAATGAAGAATGGCGCTGTCATTTGTAATAATTTTATAACTGTTATGTAATACTCCTGCCAGTTCATTTATACTTAAGTTACCGCAAAGATCTGTTACATCATTACAATGTTCCGAAATATATTTGCAGATACTTTTATCTCTTTCCGAGTTATCTCCGACTAATACAAATTTTGCATTATTACTTTTCTGAAATTCATTGATAAAATTTACAAATTTTTCTTTTGGATATGTCTTTGTGAAATGTCTTGATGAAGGAGCAATGACAATATACTTCCCTGTTACTTTTGCTGACCTGTCAAAATTCAGCTGGGAAACAGAAAAATTGTGATCTTCCCTTAAGATATATTCTCCGATCGTATTCAGATATTTTCTGTAAACAGGTACGGCATCCTTTAAAAGATCAATCTTGAAGTTGACTAAAAGAAATTTTCTGAAATTACCCTTTCTGTATCTTTTGACTTTTTTACCGTTGAATGAACTAATGTATATGCTTCTGAAATTTTTATGAATATCCAGTGTCAGATCATATTTATTGCTGCTTATTTCCTTTCGGGAATCTTTTAATGAACTTTTTAAAGTAATAATTTTATCAATGGCCGGATTCAGCTTTAAGATTTCTATATATTCTACTTTTGTAAGAAAATGAATTTCAGCATCCGGAAATTTTTCTCTGAGTTTATTCACAAGAGGAAAGGAAAGTATGATATCCCCGAGAGAACTTAATCTTATGACCAATATTTTTTTTATCGGGGACAAGGAGTGATTGTTAATTCCTGTTCATTGGTACTTCTATGACCTGATGACCATAATCATCAATTACTATTTCACCGAAAAGATAATTGATAAATTCGGTTCCGTATTTATTCAGAAAATATGTTATGTTAAGTACTCTTTCCTGAAGAATATTATCAGGATACACAAAAAGAAGAGCCTTACTAAGTTGATTTGAAATTACTTCGTTTTGTTTTGATTGTGAATTAATAAACTTATCTTTAGCTACATCAAGTGATTCAAGAAACTGATTATTTCTTTTAGAAAAGCCTTCTGTTTGTTTTGCGTCAATATTAACCAGCTCTTTCTCATATGTGTAAAAAATTCCGCGTATTTCTTCTTTCATATCAGAAAATATCTGATCCGCGCTTGCATCAGAGTTTTCATTCAGTAATTTTATTCCTATCTCTTTTTCATTGAAAAATTCCTGAAATCCTATATTATACTTTTCCATGAAACTAATAACCCGATTCTCAAGAATTGTTACTGATGTCCTAGGATAGATTACCGGCATCGTTATATCAAAAGATCTATATACCTGTCTAAACTGACCAAAATAAGCGATCTCCGAAGGTCCGCCGATATATGCCACTGTAGGTAATAAATAATCCTGACAGATCGGTCTAGTCACGACATTCCAGCTGAATCTCTCAGGATTAGATTCAAGTAACCCAAACAATTCCTCTTTTGTGAATTTCTGTCTCGAATGTTTTAAAGCAAAAATATCATTTTCTCTTGGCTCTATCAGATATCTGTTACCCTCGTGAATGTAAAATAAATTAATTGCTTTAGGCTTTACCTGTACAGCAAAATTCTCTTCAAGTTCAACGGACGTGTTTATTACTTTTTCACAAATCTCAGGAAACGTAGCAAGCTCTTTTTCAAATACAGGCTGCAATAATTTCTTGATTTCATTATCAGTCGGATCTATAAATATCAAACCTTTATCTTTTATCAGCTTATTCATGAAAAGCGCAAATGCTGTTTTAAGATCTGTTCCTTCTTTATAAGTCTCATTAATCAGATCAAACAAACTATCAGTAAAATCAGAATGGTTAAAAGAATTCCGCAGATCCTGTTTAAATGATTCTATGTGTTCATCTATGATTATTTTTCCAACAGGCTTAAGATATTTCTCCTGCTCTTCTCCGTTTTCAAAATATTTCAGATTCTTAAGCTCATTCTCTTTAGATATTATATCGATATTATTTATCTCAGCAAAATCATGATCATCTGCTTCAAGCCAGAATACGGGAACAAAATTATATTCGGGAAAATTTTCTTTCAGTTTATCAGAGAGCTGTATTGTATTTAATGCTTTGGGAATTGTATAATAAGGTCCGGTAAGTATGCCAATCTGCTGACCGGTAACTACTGCAAAAGTATTATGATCATTCAAAAGCTGAATATTTTCAAATGTTTTTTCTGAAGATTCAAATTTCTTATTCTGCTCCTTTAAAATATCCGTGACTTCATTTCTGAAAAATGTCTTACCCTTTAAATATGTCTCTTTTTTAAGCTCTATGCATTTCTGAAAGTCTTCTGTCTTTTTAAAATCAAATTCATAAAAATCAGCCAGTGATTCAAAATCATCTGTATATTTTATGAATAATTCACTGTAGGACGGAAGTGAGTTATATGGAATTGACATCTGTTTTATTAATTTCAGACAAATTAATCATTAATATCCAAAGTTTAAATTTATTAATTTTGCATTAAATCATTATTACAAAATTAAATTACAAAAATGAAAAAAATAATTATCATTTTTATCATTGCATTGTCTTTATTTTCAGATAGCTATGCAAACTATACCACACCGGGAACCGGTGTTTCCTGGAATCTCGACAGCCTTGTCAGTAACTCCGGAGGCAGCGTCACAAAACCGGGTTCTGATTATTTCTTCAATGATACACTTACTATCTCAGCTTCCGATACAATTAAAATTCTGACCAACGCAGTAATGAAATTCAAAACAGGAGTATTTATTGACATTAACGGAATTCTGATCGTAAATCCTCCCGACTCTGCTAAGATAACAGCACAGGATACAACACTTAAATTCCTCGGTCTTAAATTTGAAGATCTTAGCGACGGATCAGTATTAAAGAAGCTGATCATGGAATATGGAAATGCAATCAGAATGCTCGACTGTAACATATTGATTGACAGCTGCACTTTAA
>JAGPCH010000336.1 GCA_018058125.1 Ignavibacteria bacterium
GTCTTCTTCCGCAATCCATCAACAGTATTGACGGGATCGAAGTATCCGGATTTTATAATCCGGCTAAGATAATCGGCGGCGACTTTTATGATGTTATCAAGATCAGCGAGAATAAATTACTTGTAATCGTAGCTGATGTTTCCGGTAAAGGAATTCCGGCTGCCTTATATATGTCCAAGGTGCAGGCCATGATTCAATTCGCTGCATCAATATTCCAGTCTCCGAAGGATATTCTTATTGAAGTAAATAAACAGATACATAATAAAATTGATAAAAAATCTTTCATAACAACCGTAGTGGCTTTATTTGATCTTGAAAAAATGAAAGTGAAGATCTGCAGAGCAGGTCATAATCCCGTGATCTATTCCGTAAACGGAAAATTTAAACTTCTTAAAAATAAAGGAATGGGGCTTGGTCTCGAAAGCGAAGTATTCTTCAATGATAATCTTGAGGAAACAGAGCTTGATATTGACGATGATAATGTATTTGTTTTCTATTCTGACGGACTTACTGAAGCCATGAACAGAAACAGGGAAGAATTCGGTACTGATAAAGTGATGGATATTATCAGTTTAAACCGGCAGAATTCATGTTCATTGATCCAAAAAGAAATTATAAATTCGGTGGATATATTCCGGGGCAGCGCCGAACAAAATGACGATATTACGCTTGTGATCACTAAGATCAAATCTCTAAAGAAAAATAGTATTACTTCTGTTTAAATCATTTCAAGAAACAAATACCTGACTTCAAATTTCAATAGTAATAAGTTACTTTTGCTATCATCCGATATATTTTATATCAAAATTCCAAAATCAAAAATCTAAATTTAAATGATTCCTCGCTATTCAAGAAAAGAAATATCAGACATATGGTCTGATGAAAGTAAATTCAGGATCTGGCTCGATATTGAGATCCTTGCTACCGAAGCTCAGACTAAGTTAAAACTCGTTCCTCTAAAGTCATTTCAAAACATTAAGAAGAATGCAAAATTCAATGTTGCAAAAATATTAAAGATCGAAGAAGAAGTTAAACATGACGTTATTGCGTTTCTTACAAATGTAGGTGAAAATGTCGGACTTGATTCCAGATTCATACATCTCGGTATGACCAGTTCTGATGTTATTGATACAGCGCTTTCAGTTCAGATGAAACTTGCCGGAGAGATAATTGCTAAAGATCTCATCGAAGTTAATAAAGCTTTATTAAAGAAAGCAAAGAAATATAAATACTTAACCATGATAGGCAGGACTCATGGCGTTCATGCCGAGCCTATCACTCTCGGTTTAAAATTTGCTTTATGGTATGATGAGATGAACAGAAACATTGAAAGATGGAAAAGAGCTGTAGAAGGTATTTCTGTCGGACAGATCTCGGGAGCTGTAGGAACTTACGAACATATTTCTCCCGAAGTTGAAAAATTTGTCTGTAAGAAACTCGGTCTTAAAACGACTAAGATCTCGACACAAATTCTCCAGAGAGACAGACATGCTGAATATATGTCAGCACTTGCTATCATAGCATCTTCCATAGAGAAATTCACATCCGAGATCAGACATTTACAAAAGACTGAGACTCTTGAGCTGGAAGAGTATTTCTCGTCAGGGCAAAAAGGTTCGTCTGCAATGCCGCATAAAAAGAATCCGATCACCTGTGAAAGACTCTCCGGAATGGCTAGGATCATCAGAGGAAATACACTTGCAGCTTATGAGAACATACCTCTTTGGCATGAAAGAGACATTAGTCACTCTTCAGTCGAAAGAGTCATTCTTCCGGATTCAACGGTACTTATTGATTACATGCTGTATCAGTTTGCGAAGCTTATTGATAATCTTGTCGTGAGTGAGAGTAATATCAAACAGAATCTTGAACTTACACACGGACTGGTGTTCTCACAGACAGTATTATTGAAACTTATCGAAAAGAAAATGAAACGCGAACAGGCTTATAAGATCGTTCAGACTGTTGCTATGAAATGCTGGAAGGAAAAAGTAAGCTTTTATAAACTTCTTAGTGAAGATCCGGAGGTCAGGAAATATCTCAATGAAAAAGAGCTGGAGGAAATATTCAACTATGATAAGTCGAGGAAAAATGTTGATTTTATTTTTAAGAGGGTTGGGATAAAGTAAGATTTTACTTATAGTTTAACTTCTTAAATTTTATAGTATTCAATTTTTCAAAAGCAACTTCGAAATAAATAGTTTTGAATAAATTTAGAATTTTTATTTCTTTTCTGGTTTTTACATTTTTACTTGTAGCTATTTTTGGAAATATTGCACTTTTAACTCTTGAAGAATATTGGCCGGATTATGATTATTACTCAGATAATTTAATTGAAATAGTATATATTCTTTCCATAGTATTGGATCTGATACTAATCTTTTTGATTGTCAAATATATTTATTTTGATATGATGAAAAAAGAATCTGAGCATATTGAAAAAAAGATCTTATTAGTGAATTTAATTCTTATAAGTCTAATATGGTATGAAGCAATTTACAAAACATTCTGGTACTATTGGGGATTTCAAAGTAATCAGGGTGGATTAATAGATGTTAATAACATAGGTATTATTGGTAGTTTCATGCTTTCTATTTACAGTATTTTCATGATAAAATTTGATAAGAACAATTCTCTTTTTAAAACAATTACAATTTACATTTCAACTATTATGTTTATATTTGTTTCGCACTTAATAGTATACTCGTTGTTAACTCCACGTTAACTTCTTTATTCTTTTTTTTTAAAACCCGCCTGTGATAAATTGCCGAAAAGAAATTCAGAGTATTGGCGAATAGCAAAAATTTCCTGTTTGAGCCGACCGTCAGTGCTTTTCTGACGGGCGGTGAGTTGAAATTTTTGCCGCCAATATGAATGAATTTCCGGCAATTTATCATCAGCGGGCGATTTTTCTTTGCTTCTTTCTTTTGATCGTTCAAAAGAAAGAAGGTAAATTCGAGTATAGCTTAAATCTTTCTATATTTTTTTAAACGTTCTGGACAGAGTTGTTTTTAATTTATTCTTGATAAGAATTTTTCTGTTTACCATTTTGGTAATATTGAGTATGTTACTACTAATTTGAAAATAAACTCTTTCAATTAACTTTATTTTATTCATAGAAAATCACTTATGCTAAAACCAATTAAAACAAAAAAGCAGCACGAAAACGCATTGCAGAGGATTTATGATTTAATGCAAAAAGGAGTAAAAGCAGGTTCTAAAGACGGAGACGAACTTGAAGTTCTTTCCATTTTAGTAGAAAAATATGAAGATGAGAATATAAAAATTGATCC
>JAGPCH010000337.1 GCA_018058125.1 Ignavibacteria bacterium
ATAATGTTGATTTGCGTTTTTATAATTATTCAAAGCATCAATAATTTTTTCAGCCTTTTGTTTTGATAAATCAGCTTGATAACCGGAAATAAAATTACCACTAAAGACTGTTAAAAGGCATACTACCGACAATATTCCCAAATAATTACTTATTCTTAAATTCCCTTTAAAATAAACTTCAAATATTGCAAATATAAAAAATGAAACTCCAAAAATAACAAAGAACATTAACAATATTGTAACAGAATTCTCAAAAAAACTAAAGCAATATTTAAGATTACTAATATTTAATACTATAAAACTTATTATAAAAAATCTTATACTGGCTTTGACATTAATTAATGATCCTTTATCTGTAATATAAGTTGCTTTCAATTCTATTAATTTAAAAAGATACTTAACTCCTATTACCTAATACTTAATACTTAATACTTAATACTAAAAGCTTCTCCCCATCAGCATTTCCGAAAACCACTTCAGCCTTTCTTTATATTCACTATCAGGAAAGGTATTTAAATATTTATCAGCAAGTTCAGTATAATGCCTGATCCTTTCCTGCGCTGATTCTATGATTCCGTAATCTTCATAGATCCTTTTAATTGTAAGTATCCTTTCTTCTACATCGTGTTTGATTATCTCCTTGTTAACCACTTCCATTATTTTCAGTTTATCTTTTTCTTCTGACACAAGTTCCATGGCTTTCAGAAGCAGATAGGTTTTCTTTCCTTCTACAAGATCGCCGCCGATCTTTTTGCCGAACTCTGTTTCATCCGCAGTAATATCCAGCAGATCATCCTGTATCTGAAATGCAAGTCCGATATTGGATGCATAGTTTCTGATATTCCCGATCTGCTCGGGAGTGCCGTTTCCAAGAAGCGCTCCTACGATCGCCGAGGTCTCCAGCATCTTTGCGGTCTTCTTACTGATCATCATCAGGTATTCATCGATCGTCACGGCAGATTTATCCTCATACTCTTTATCATAACTCTGACCTTCGCAAACCTCTATGATCCCTTCAGTAAAAGTATCCACTATACCTTTCAGATTTTTAGAATCTGTTTTTATCAAATATGAATATGCAAGCCCTATAAGATGGTCACCTGTCAGTATGGCAACATTGTCATTCCATTTCTTATGAATGGTTTCATTTCCTCTGCGGGTATCGGCATTGTCCATTATGTCATCATGAACCAATGTAAAATTATGCAGCATCTCTATCGCGACCGAAGCATTCAGCGCGTCTTCCATTTTTCCGCCGCAGATCTCACATGCAAAGATGATCATCATCGGACGGATCCTTTTGCCGCCGTTGCTGAGAATGTATTTTATCGGTTCATAGAGAGTTGCGGGATTATCTTTGCTGACAGATGAAGTTATCAATGCATCAACTTTTACTTTATAATCTGAATAGATATCCTGAGGACTGGTCATTTTTGATTTTGAAAATATTATTTAAAAATAGTTTAAATTATACTGAACTTTTTAAGGCGGAATTTGTATATAAGTTTATTCAAATTGAATTAAAATTACCAAAGGTCATTTTTAAGACTTAATTCTGAAATACATAATATCTAAATTTATCCCTCAATATAAAAAATTTAACTTTGTAGTTATATGAAATTAAATAACAAAACCGCAGGTATTTTATCACTGATACTTATTTTAGTTGTAACGACAGGCTTTATCAACTTAAAATTCACATACCATTCGAATAATCAAACCAACTCATTATTACTCAGGGCTTTTAAAAACAAAACAGACTCCGGAGACCTGCCCAATTGGGCTACAATGGATCCTGTAAAGGACGGTTATGAAGGTACAAGTACAAACAGCTTTTATGAATATTTAAAAAGTATGTCCAATCCGCCCGAGAGAAAAGAAGTAATTGTCGCAGTGATAGATTCAGGTTTTGATATTGAGCATCCTGATCTGAAGAATAATATCTGGAATAATGAAATTGAAGTTAACGGAGTTACCGGCGTTGATGATGACAGTAATGGATATGTCGATGACTTTCACGGATGGAATTTTCTCGGGAATGCAAACTATATTTCACTCGAAGTAGCAAGAGAATATAAAAAACTTAAGAATGCCAAGACTCCAAAGACCGATCCGTATTTCATTAAAGTCGAAGAGGAATATGAATCAAAAAAAGATGAGACCATAGCCACCAAAGACGGAATAGATCAGACACTTGCCGATGTCATAGAATCCGAAGCTATACTTGAGCAGAAAAACATCACAACCGATCCGCGTAAACTACAGGAAATTTCAATGAACCTCCCGGAAGGAAAGTTAAGCGATGCAGCTTCAATAATTCTTGGGGTTTATTTATTGTTTGGCGCAGATAAAGATGACCTCATTCAGCTTAAGCGTGATTATGACATTAAAGTAAAATGTCTTTTTGATACTACAGACACACACATACTCGTAGGAGATGATCCTGAAAATTTATCTGAGACAAACTATGGCAACAATGACGTAAGTGAGAAAAATGAAGAACACGGCACTCACGTCTCCGGCATAATTGCTTCCGTAAAAACCGGGCAGGCGCCGTTTGCAAAGCTTATGCTTCTCAGAGGAGTACCTAATGAAGGCGATGAAAGGGATAAAGACATTGCAAATGCGATCAGATATGCTGCGGATAACGGCGCAAACATTATCAATATGTCAGCAGGAAAATATTTTTCACCTGATGCAGAGTATGTAATTGATGCTATAAAATATGCTGCTGAAAAGAATGTACTGATAGTTCTTTCTGCCGGCAATGAAGGAGATAACATTACCGATATAGTAAACTATCCGAGAAAGTATTATATGGAAAACGGACAGAAAGTTTATTTTGAAAATATGATAGTAGTCGGTGCAAACTCATGGATGAAAAAATGGTCATCAAAAAAGGATCCTGAAAATAAGAATCTAAGATATGATCTTGCAGCTCCTTTCAGTAATTATTCAAAAACTGTAGTTGATATTTTCGCACCGGGAGTTCAGATCAACTCTACCATTCCCGGCGGTAAATATAAAATGATCGACGGTACAAGCATGGCATCTCCGGAAGTTGCAGGCGTAGCAGCTGTCATCAAAGCTTACTATCCGGATCTTACTGCATCTCAGTTAAAAGATATACTGATCTCTTCAGCACGACAATATCCTGAACTTGTTGTAAGAGTGAAAGAGGGTCCCAAACAATTGTTTTCTGATTTATCTAAATCCGGCGGAGTTGTCGATCTGATGAGCGCGTTTAAAAAAGCCGGGGAAGTGAGTGCTTTGGAGAATTAGTTAATAGT
>JAGPCH010000338.1 GCA_018058125.1 Ignavibacteria bacterium
GAATTTATGCAAATGTGAAGTTAATTTATTTTAATGTCAAGTGTGAATATTTAACATGCCAGGATTTTCATGTTTCAACATGTATACAATAATATTCTCTTAAACTGAAACTTACATTGTCCGATTTAGTTGAATGGATCCCCGACAAAAGATTTCGGGGATGACAGGTTTTGTTGGATGGGCTTCGTCCGGCAGAAGGGTTTTATGTTGGTGACAAAAAACTTGCAATGAAGGTTTACTACTTTCAAAATATAACTATGCAAATTTTTTGGAACACAACTTCAGCTCGAAAATTTTTTTAACAGTATTAATTTATAAATTTTAAATAAAGTGATTTGTTTTTAGATTAGCCTAAGTTAATTTAAAGCTCAATAGATGAAAGGTAAATCTCTCGATATTATCAAAACTTTCTCCGAAGATGAAATAAAAAAATTTGATCTCTTTTTGAGTTCGCCCTATTTTAATTCAAAAAAAAGCATTGTAAGACTTTTTAAGGAGTTAAGAAAATTTTATCCTGATTTCGACTCTGAAGATCTGACTGAAGAATATTTATACTCAAAGGTATTCAAAACAGGCAAGTACAGCTACAGTGTGATGAAGAATCAATTGTCAGTTTTATTTCAACTCTGTGAAAGCTTTCTTCTGATAAATAAATTGAACAGCAGTCTTGACAGCAGCGATAATATTATTTCACTGATCGATGAATATCAGAAAAGAGATCTTGAAAATCTTTATACAAACAGATTAGAAATACTTCGGAGAAACCTTTCCGAAGAAAAATATGATTTTAATTACTACAGGCGAAAGGTCAGCGAAATAGATTTTTTCCTTGAAGGTGAATTCAATAAAGCAGCCTTTAAGAAAACATTAAGAGACAGCTTTTTCAAAAAATCGTTATATGAATTGTGCAGCATTACAAATTCCCTGTACAGGAATGCCAACAGTATTCATTTCATCGCTTTGGAGAATAATGTAAAAACGGATGACAATTATTTTTTCATTTTTCTGAATTCCATTGATGTGGAAAAATTTCTCAGAGATTCAGCAAAGATAAAGGATAATGAGAATATTATTCCTGAGATCTATATACGTCTTGTAAAGCTTGTTCTCCACCCTGATGAACTTGATAATTTTTACAGAGTAAAGAAAATTATCTTTGACAGCATGGATAAATTTACAAACCTCGAAAGATACTCTCTTCTGAACATTCTCAGAAATTATATCATTAATAATCTGTCGCTGGCAGAGATTGGCAGCGATGAAGCCCTGTCAGTTAACATGAAGATGCTTTCTTCCATAAATTTCAAACAGGATAAAATGGAGTCTGTACTGGCTGTAATATATAACGGGGTTTTCATACAGCTGGTTAACAGCCGCGGTTTAAAAGCCGCCGAGAAATTTGTTGATGAATATTCTAAACAGTTAAGAAAAGAAGTTAAGAATGATATTATAGGTTATTGCAAAGCGGTAATTAATTTTGAAAAGGGAAAGTTTGAAACTTCCCTGGAATTACTTTCAAAAATTAAACCTCCGAATATTGTATATTTTGTAAACATAAAAAAGCTCTATCTTAAAATTTATTATGAATTGAATTATCTTGATGAAGGTCTTTCGGTAATGGATACATTCAGGCATTTTCTGGATAACGATAAAATTATAAATGAAGAAAGAAAATCACTTATGTACAAGTCTTTAAAATACTTTAACAGTATTTATAAAATAAAATTAAATCCCGGTAAATTCACAGGTTATGATGCTGAAAAATTGTTGAAAGATATTGGTAAGAATAAACTTAATTTTGAATTGAAGTGGATGATGATGAAAGTTGATGATTTCATAAAAAGAAACAAATAAGATTATTCCCCGGGAATGCGCCTCTGTTCGTATAATAATGTGTATATGTTTTTTTAAAAGAATGTTAAAACTTACTTTGACAAATCCCCGCCCGCCTGCATCTGTAAGCTATCAAACCGTTTCAAGATATCTGTGAACCATACTTATAGTCGCCGAACCTTCACCAACCGCTGCAGCAACTCTTTTACCCGAACCTGCCCTGATATCACCTGCAGCAAATATTCCGGGTACATTAGTTTCAAGTAAAAACGGATCACGCTCCGGAGTCCAGCCTTTTACTTTGTTATTCTCTTTCGGAAGATCGAGACCTGTAAGTATGAATCCCTTCTCATCAGTTTCAATTATATCTTTAAGTATTTCCGTCCTCGGAGCGGCTCCGATGAAGATGAATACAGCGCAAGTATCAAGCTCCCTGTCCTTTCCTTCAGCAATGTCATGAATCGAAATTTTTTCCAGTTTATCTTCGCCGATTATGCAGTTTACTTCTGTCCCTGTAAGTACTTTTATATTAGGAGCTGCTTCAATTCTTTCTATAAGATAGCTTGACATTGCCTTTCCAAGTGAACCGGCTCTTACTATCATGGTCACTGTCTTTGCATATCTTGAAAAAAACAATGCTCCCTGTCCTGCCGAATTTGCTCCGCCAAGCACACATATATCCTGCTCTTTGTAAAGCGCAGCCTCTGTCATTGCCGCACCGTAATAGACACCTGCTCCTGTAAATTTTCCGACTCCTTCTTTTTCAAGCATTCTTACCGATACACCCGCCGTAAATACGACTGCATAAGATGATACTTCTTTTCCGTTTGCCAGGGTAAGTGTTTTATATGGCTGTTCCACTTTTAAAGATACCACTTCCTGAGTGAGGATCTCCGCGCCGAATCTTCTGACCTGTGTCACTGCGCGTCTTGCAAGATCGGCTCCGCTTATGCCTGCCGGAAATCCCAGATAATTTTCTATCTGTGAACTTGTGCCTGCCTGTCCTCCCGGTGCATTATGCTCAATGATCAAAGTCTTAAGTCCTTCAGATGCTCCGTATACCGCTGCTGCAAGACCGGAGGGACCCGCTCCGACAATGATGAGATCATAAAATTCCAGTTTAGCCTGGGTCTGTAATCCGACTTTTTCGGCAATTTCATTGTGTGAAGGTTTTAAAAGTTTTGATCCGTCAGGAAATAAAACCACGGGAAAATTTCCTATCTCACCCGCATGAGATAACGCCAGCTCTTTCATTTCTTCGTCAGTATCAATATCTGTCCACTGATACGGAATAAGATTTCTCGAAAGAAATTCTTTCACTTCGTAGCATTTTGAAGACCATCTTGTACCAAATAGCCTTATTCCGTCATAAGGAAGTTTTATATTAGCCGACCATTCATCAAGAAGATCATCAATTACAGGGTAAAGTTTTTCTTCAGGCGGATTC
>JAGPCH010000339.1 GCA_018058125.1 Ignavibacteria bacterium
CTGAATAATGACTAAAAGTAAAATGAAAAATATAATAATTTGCATTCATGTCAAAATCAATGGACCTGAATTTTTTCAAATCAAATCTCCTGAGCGGAATTTCTGTTGCGGCTTTATCAATGCCAATTGGTATTGCGTACGCGGAGATGGTTGGTCTTCCTCCGGAAGCCGGAGTCTATACAGTTATATTCGGATTAATAGGTTATTTCGTTCTCGGAACTTCCAGGGAGCTGATTATAGGTCCAGATTCCGCCATAGTAGCTCTGCTTGCTTCTTCAGTCATTGCATTGAGCGGAGACGGTTCTGAAATGAATTTACATTTTATAGCTCTGATCACAATTACAACAGGAGTTCTGTTTTTTGTTGCAGGAAAATTAAAACTGGGTTTCATAGCTAACTTTCTTTCAAAACCTATACTCATAGGATTTCTAAACGGAATTGCCGGAATACTTATAATAAGTCAGTTGCAGAAATTCACAGGAGTTAAAGTAGAAGACAGCAATTCAATTTTCGGTTTGGTTGAATTTTTTTCAAATTTAACTATGCTCCATTTTCCAACATTAATTACAGGAATTTCCGCAATAATTATAATAAAGATACTGGAAAAATCTTCCTCCAAAATCCCTGCGCAGTTTACACTGATAGTATTTTCAATTATTGGTACAGTTATTTTCAATCTTGAACAATTGGGAGTTTTGTTAAGCCCGGAAATAACTTCTCCTGTCCCGACTTTGACAATTCCGGATATAAGTCTGATCTCCGGTAATTTTTCCGAAATATTCTTCTGCTCATTGGCTATTTTATTTATTTCATATACTAATCAGATTCTGACGGCAAGATCCTTTTCCGGAAACAAAAATGAAGTTGATCCTAACCGTGAATTTTATGCAGTCGGTCTTTCGGATGTTTTATGCGGTTTATTCAACGGATATCCGGTCTGCGGATCAGGTTCAAGGACAGCAGTAAATATAAGATCCGGATCAAATTCAAAATTATCAGGTATCCTTGCAGCCGGATTTATGCTCTTTGTGATATTGTTTTTTTCGAAACAATTTTCTTTTATCCCTTCTGCTGTCATTGGAGCAATAATAATTGATGCCGGTATCGGAATATTTAATTTCAAAGAGATGAATGTTATCCGAAAATTCAGTAAAGAAGAGTACTATATATCTTTGATCTGCATGGCGGGAGTTTTAATAAACGGCGTACTATACGGTATTCTTCTTTCAATTTTACTTTCCTTTCTGATGCTGATCAAGAAATCTTCAGTTCCTGAAGAATATGAAATGGTTTTTGATAAGAAGGAAAAAATACTGGTAAAACGAAACAAAGAAAATGATTATATGGTAAGAAAGGATGTTTTGATTTACAGATTCAATTCAGCATTATTATTTTATAACTGTAATTACTTCAGGGAAAATTTAATAAATAGAGTATCCGGAAGACAGGATATAAAAATTGTTCTGATAGATTCATCATCTGTAAATTATACTGATATCACCGGCCTTAATGAATTAATTGACATAATTAGAGAACTGAAAGAAAAAAATGTTTCTGTAAGTTTTATGTTTGCTAATTTGGATCTGGAAAATAAAATAAAGTCCAGACTTAAGAAAGAAAAAATGACTTATGATGTATTTTCGCAAAATTATGAACAGGTTATTGAATTTATTAATATGAAAAAGTGATTAACTGTATTGCTAAAGTATAAAATGATTTCTAATTTTGTATTCCTTAAAATCAAACTGCCTCAATCTGATAATTTCTTTTACCTGTTTATAAATTATATTTTTTTCCGTACACTTTGTAAAATTAATTTACAATAAAATTTTTATTTAATTTATTTAATTTAAAAAAGAAAGGATCAAGATGGCACTAAAAGAATACAAACCGGGGACAGCTTTTCCCGGTGTAATAGGAAGGACATTTGATCAGTCTACACCTGCATGGCCAATGCCAAACCGCGCTAAAGAAGGCGCACCGAATGTTCTGTTCATAGTTCAGGATGACACGGGCTTCGGACAAATGGGTTGTTACGGAAGCCCGATCAATACACCAAACATAGATTCATTAGCAAAAGAAGGTTTGCTGTTTAATAACATGCACACGACTGCATTATGCTCACCTACAAGATCATGCGTACTAACCGGAAGAAATCATCATTCAAATGCAATGGCTTGTATTACCGAAGGTTCGACCGGATATCCGGGAGCTAACGGTTACATACCTTTTGAAAATGGTTTCCTGTCAGAGATATTAAAAGAAAACGGATACAATACATATGCTCTCGGCAAATGGCATTTAACTCCGGCCGAACAAAATTCCGCCGCCGGTCCTTATGACAGATGGCCTTTGGGAAGGGGATTTGAAAGATATTACGGATTCCTCGGCGGTGATACACATCAGTACTATCCCGAACTTGTTTATGACAATCATCAGGTCGAACCATCCAAAACTCCTGAAGAAGGTTATCATCTGACTGAAGATATTACAGACAAAGCAATGGGATTCATAGCCGATTCAAAACAGATCGCTCCGGATAAACCATTCTTTATGTATTTCTGTCCGGGTGCAGGACATGCCCCGCATCAGGTTCCGAAAGAATGGGCGGATAAATACAAAGGTCAGTTTGATGATGGTTGGGATGCTTACAGAGAGAAAGTGTTTGCAAAGCAAAAAGAATTTGGGATCATTGCAAAGGATGCTGTGCTTTCAAGACATGATCCTGATGTTCAGGAATGGGATAAACTTTCGGCAGACGAGAGAAGATTATATGCCCGGATGATGGAAGTCTTTGCGGGTTTTATTGAGCATACAGATCATCAGTACGGAAGACTGTTCCAGTTCCTAAAAGATATCGGCGAATGGGACAACACTCTGATCATGTTCATCTCAGATAACGGAGCAAGTGCTGAAGGTGGACCTACGGGTTCGGTAAATGAGAATAAGTTCTTTAATAATGTGCCTGATTCACTTGAGCAGAACCTTGCTGCAATAGATGATATTGGCGGACCAAAATATTATAACCACTATCCATGGGGATGGACCTTCGCAGGAAATACTCCTTTCAGAAGATGGAAACGTGAAACTTACAGAGGTGGTGTGAGCGATCCGTTTATTGTGCATTGGCCAAATGTTATAAAATCAAAAGGTGAGATCCGTGAACAATATGCGCATGCTATTGATATGGTGCCGACAGTCCTCGATGCGCTTGGAATCGAAGCTCCCACAGAGATCAAAGGAACTACACAGTCACCGATTCAGGGTAACAGTTTCGCT
>JAGPCH010000340.1 GCA_018058125.1 Ignavibacteria bacterium
TCATCTGTTCCTGATGCCGATATTAAATGAATTCCAATATCCCTGGAAACATCAAAACATTTTTCTATGTCTGCATTTATATCCGTTGAAAGAATAATTGTAGTCATAAAAAAAATAATTGATAAAATAAATTACTTAAAGTCCGAACTGTGAAAGATGATGGTCAAAATGTCTCCACATTGTGCGTGCCCATTCTTCGTTGGTAAGATATCCAAATATAGGATGTGTTGGCATAGGATCTCCGTCTTCCAGCTGACTGAATCTCTCAAAGAGATCAAGAAGTATTTTCTTATCTTCATCAAAATCAGCAGGCTCTGTTCCATTTCCATTCTGATCAAACTCTGGTATCGTAGGAGAGTTTTTAGGCCACGGCAGTGTCTGTGACACCTGAATATTAAATGGAGGATTACTTAAATCACTTTCTATCAGTCGAATATTTCTCTCTTTAAGCGCTACCCTTAATGGATCAGACAAATGAACGATCATCTGATGAGCATTCATTTGTCCCCATTTAGGCAAATGAGATTTATCGATTTTTAAAATTCTTTTTAAAATTTCTTCCTTATTTTGCTTGTCAAACAGATTTTCCATTATATTTTATTTAATTAATTTTCAGGCTGTTAAAATGTTTTTTGATTATTTCCGGATTCGTTGATTCAAACAAATCAGAGATAAGATAATGTAATGAATCCGGAGTGTTCTTATATATGTAAGTTAATAATTCTAAAGAATTTGTGTAAGGCTGTCCTTTATACATAACATTATCAAGGTATTCCTTTAATGCTTTGTTAAGATTATCCTCACCGATGTATTCACTCAATGTATAAAATGCAACAGCACCTTTACCGTATGAGATATACGATTGCTCAGGAGTTACGTAGATCAATGGCATTTCAGTTCCTGATTCTTCTGCCCGACCGTTCAGATATCTGTCCATCTGAATATTTAAAAATTTTAAAGCGCTGCTCTTACCGTATGTTTTTTCATAAATTTTAGCAGTTATATATTCAGTTACACTTTCAGTAATAAAATGCGCTCCCTTTACATCGGCAGGTATCACCTGATTTCCCCACCACTGATGAGTGAGCTCATGTGCCGCTACATAAAATGAAATATCAATATTATCAAGGCCGGCATTTTCAGGGTCAGTTATAAATCTGATTTCAGAAGTTGGAATGATATTGGCTGTGGTAGTAGCATATGTACCCTCTGATATCGGAAACTCAATTATAAATGCCTGCGAATGCTGATATTCACCAAAATGTTCAGTATTATATTCAAGAGAAGATTTCAATCCTTTCAGCATATTTGCTATGTTATGATAATGCTCTTTGCTATAATATACCCCAATTTCTTTTCCGTTATGGTTTTCAGAAACAAAATCATACTTACCGGAAAGTATACCTAATACAAATTTTATTTTTCCCTCAGGCTTGTAATGAAAATATTTTCTGCCGTTATCAATCCATTCTTTCTGAAGCAATCCCGGAGCTATAGCTGTCTGATTTATGGACGTGCTAACTATAATTTCAAGATCAATGACATCAGAATCTTTACTCTGATAATGATTCTTTAAAGCCAAACTGTCTTCCGGCATTTGTCTTTCTATATCCGTAAAATAACCCAGTTCGGGAAAAATATCCTGTTTGATATAAGAACCATTTTTCAGAACATTTGAATTTTGTGTCAATAAAGTATTGGGTTTGTTTTTTATTTTGAAATTTAATCGTAAACTATCCTGTGGTAATATTTCCTTTCCTAATTTGTAAACAGTAAAATTAAAAATACTGTCTTCAAAAATTTTCACTACTTCTTCCGGAAAATCCAAAATTGTAATTTCATCATACCCGGTTTTCACTAATAATGTATCAACAGGATAATTTGTTTTATTGACCAGCAGATAAGATCCTTCCGCATCAAAATTTTTATCATCCGGGAAAATATTTATATTCGCAAAAACCGATTCTATACGTGGTTGCTGTATATTTTCAAATTTTGAAAATTTTTCCTTAAACCTTATCAGATTCTTTTCATTCTCTTTTTCAGAGTATTGTTTATTATCGGGTTTATTCTCCTCATTATAGAGCATCAGTCCGCAAATTATAAAAATGAGACTTAAGAAAATCATAATATAAGCAACAGATCCTTTAAACTGCTTTCTGATTAATAATAATCTTTCCCTTATTGATTGGGTTATTTTTCTTTGCCATACAGCTATTGTAAGGAAGCATAACATTAATGCAAAAATGCTCCAGTAAATTTTATAAATAGAAAAAGGTGTGATTGAATGTCCGTATCCGTTCAGATCCGAATAATTAAATATCATTTCGGCATCGGGATTTTTGTTGAACATTAAAACCGGAGTTTCAACTCCTAAATAATCTAAATTCCCTGTTGCAAATCCTAAAAGTATAAGAATAAATAATCCTGAAAAAGTATTATTAACTATAGATTGGATGAATAATGCTGCAATAGCCCAGATAATTAATCCGGATAAATTTATGACAAACAGATCGAATAAATATAATCCTAAATTTAAATTGTAATAACCGCTGTATATCTGAATACCTATTCCAGTAAGCATTATAAGGATCAGAAGTATGATCTGCATCAATACAATTGCTAACAACTTTGAGCAATAGAATACGCTGTTTGGAAAAGGGGTAGCATTGATTAAACTTTCTGCGCCCGAAGACTTAGGACGGTTTATAAGAATACCGGAATACAGGAACGTTAATCCTAATATTACAAAAGAAAAAAAGAAAACAGGAATGCCAAGTATCCTGTAAGTGACCGGAAGCAGTTTTGTGTGAGTTTGAGGATCAGTCTTTAAAATTAAAACAGAGATCAATAATAGTCCGGATATAAGTATAACAATAAAAGACCCGCCTGTTACGATGAATTTGAGATCTGTCCATGCAAGATAAACTGAAGTTTTTATTTTTTGAAAAAGATCATATCTGTAACTTACCTCTGCTGTTTCCGAAATGGGATTAATTATTTTTTCATTGTTGCGTTTACTTTTTATAAATCCAAACTCAGGCAATCTGAATCTGCTTAACTCCTTAAATTCAAATTTTCTGTATATCACAAATGCAAAAATGACAGCTATTGAGAGCCAGATTATTCTGTTTAATATAATAATTGTATCTGCCGGGACTGGAGCAACATTAATTTCTGAAAGAGTAAGATTTTTTAATAAATAATCTGTACCTGTAATTCCGAATGGATCTGTAAGAGAAGCATATACAAAATTATCAATCCCTCCGGAC
>JAGPCH010000341.1 GCA_018058125.1 Ignavibacteria bacterium
TCTATCCTCAGAGTCCAACAAGGAAGATCATCAGTCTCAACGGTCAGTGGGATGTGTCCTTTAATCAGGCAAAAAGCTTTGATAAATTCATAATTCCCATGGCTTTTGATTTTAAGGGTAAAGTAGTATTCAAAAAGAATTTTACGCTTGATCAGGAGACTGTAAATAACTTCAGCTTTATACTGGTAGCTGAAGGCATTGAATATGAATCCGAGATCAGGATCAATAACAATTTCATTACAAAGCATTCGGGCGGTTTTACGCCGGTATACTTCCCTCTTACGGACGGAATACTGAGTGCCTCAAATGAGATCGTGATCAATGCTGATAACGAACTAAATTTCAAGACCACCATTCCCCTTTCCGATCAGATAAATTATTCCAAAGTATACGGCGGCATTACAAAAGACATATATATTATAGCTGTACCGAAACTGTTTGTGCTTGGCAATCACTTAAAATATAAAGTTGACAATTTATTGTCTCTTAAGATCTCGAATTTAATAGACATTAAATCTTCAGAGCTGGGATCGCTCGGAGATTCGGCAAATTCAGGTGAGTTCTTTGTACAGACATTTGTGAACAGAAGATCTGACAGCGCAGTTGCCGGCAAGAGTGACAGGATCCCGTTCAAGATAGGAAACAACAATTCGCTAAAGCTCAATAATGAGATAAACATTTCCAATCCTGTCTTATGGAGTCCCGAAAATCCTGTTTTATACGTTGTAAAAGTTGTTATTACAAATGCAAAAGAAACTGTCTACGATGAATTTATAACTGAAACCGGTTTTACAAATCTGACTGCAAAAGATAACCGGGTATTCAGCAGCGGAAAGCCATTACAGATAAACGGGATCAATTATTACGAAGATCATCCCAAATATGCATCAGCGCTTGATTATTATGATGTGCTGAAGGACATGAAGAATATAAAGACAATGGGTTTCAATGCTGTCAGAGTGCCGGGAAGATCGGCAAATAAATATATTGTTTCAGCCTGTAATAGTTTAGGTTTGTATGTATTACAGGAGATCCCTTTTAATGAGCTAAGTGAATATTATCTCGAAAGCGAAAAATATGTAAGACTTTCCCTGAATTATATTACCGACATCATTGAGAGAGATAAGAATTCACCGTGTATTTTTGCCTGGGGTATAGGTAATGACTTTGACGTATCCGCAACAGCATCTCTTGACTATGTAAGAACTGCAGCCACGCTTACTGATTCTCTTGACGGAAGATTCAACTATTATACTTCAAGGGCTTTTAATACTGACATTTGCTCGGAAGAAGTGGATTTTGTAGGCATTAATTTTTATGATAAAGATTATAATAAAGTAATTGAGAACACAGCTGATATTACAAACAGATCGAAACCTGTTGAAAACAGAAAGAATGTAAATATATTTGTTTCCTATTACGGAATAAAGATCGAGAACAGCAACAGCAACGGATTCAGTGATCCGAGATCTCAGGAATCACAGATGAAATATTTATCCGAATGTTTTCCGAAAATATCAAAGGCAATGTTTGGAAATTTCATTGCTTCTTATGCTGATTTCAATTCGGAGAATCCGCTCAACCATCCTCTGGATGCTAATCCTAATCTGAATACAAGCGGTCTATATACTTTCAACCGCGAGCAGAAAAGATCAGCCGAGTTTGCAAAGAGAATACTGAACAATGAAGACCTTCCGAGGATACAGGAAGGTAATTTTGTAAAAGAGCTTCCGTACATTTTCATAGTTACGGGCGTGACCATTATACTCATTCTTATCTATTTTGTAAACAGGGATAAAAAATTCAGATCAAATCTTCTCAGATGTCTTTACAAGCCCACTTACTTTTTTTCACTGGTCAAGGATCAGATGATCGTTTCGACAGGATATAACATATTACTGGCATTCTGCATTTCGATAGGACTTGGATTATACTTTTCATCCATAATTTTTTACTATGTTGATAACAATTCATTTGACATGATACTGGCTAAGATCTTTTCTGACGGACACGCAAAAATTGTTTTCAGCAATATTGCCAATAATAAATTTTATCTTATTACTTCACTTACAGCATTAAATTTATTGCTGACATTTTTTACGGCTTTCTTTCTGTACTTTATTTCATTTTACACTAAAGGAAAATCTTATTTAAAGATAATATACAGCATATGCGTCTGGTCTACCTTACCAATGCTTGTCTTTTTATTTATCGGCACGGTCCTGTATAAACTGTCGGACACAAATCCTGCATATATCAATATTACAATGTGGCTGTTTGCAATATTGTACTTTCTTTATCTGAACAGGCTTATAATCGGCGCAAAGACGCTTTTTGACATCAGGACAGGGAAAGTTTACATTTACGGTACTGTAATAATACTTCTTCTATTTATGATAATTTATTCTTATTTTTACTTCTTTACCGGAGCAACTGAAACCATCGATCTCGTTAAAAATTTAACAGTAACTTCTTAATTGTATCTATCAAAATTAGAAATTTTCGGATTTAAATCTTTCGCTGACAAGACCTCCATAGAGTTTGACAGCGGAGTGTCGGCTATTGTCGGTCCAAACGGATCCGGTAAATCCAATATTGTAGATGCATTAAGATGGGTGCTCGGAGAGCAGGGTGACAAAGTATTGAGAAGCGGTAAGAGAGAAGATGTTGTATTTAACGGCACGAAGTACAGGAAACCGCTTAGTGTCGCAGAGGTTGCAGTTACTATTCAGAATAATAAGAACAAACTGCCGACCGAGTATTCGGAAGTGCAGATCGCCCGCAGATTTTACAGAAGCGGAGAGACTGAATATTATCTTAACGGCACAAAGGTCAGACTTAAAGACATAAAAGAACTTTTCCTTGATACGGGAATCGGATCAGATGCATACTCGGTGATCGAGCTAAAAATGGTTGAAACCATTTTATCCGACGTAAAGCACGAAAGAAGAAAACTCTTCGAAGAAGCCGCAGGTGTCGTATCATACAAACATAACAGGGATCTTACTTTCAACAGACTAGATGCAGTTCATGAATCCCTTCTCAGAGTTAATGACATCATCCGTGAAAAGCAGAGAAATGTCAATGCGCTGGAGAGACAGGCAAAGCGAAATGAAGAAGCAAAACTTGTTTCGGAAGAGCTAAGATCTCTTGAGCTTAAAGTATCTTATTACGAATATAAGAAACTCAACAGCGAAATTTCTGATATCAAAAGCAAGGAACAGGAAAACCTTGATCTCAAAGCAGAGCTTTCTGAAAGCGTAGTATTGTAT
>JAGPCH010000342.1 GCA_018058125.1 Ignavibacteria bacterium
GGTGGAAGCTCCTACTCATAAGTATGATGATCTTAATGTTAAGGTTAAAAGGTTAGTGGAAAGTCAGAGAAACTTGGTAAATTCGCTTACGGGAGAAGCCGAAAAAATATTATCAAATGAAGACGCTTCTGCTGAAGAAATGACAAAAGCCGGTCTTGCTTTACTAAGAGCAAACCATGCACTTCCAAAGCATAAAAAATTACAGAAACTTCTAAGTGAACCCTCTAATAAAAAATTGTTACTCCAGACTGAAGCGGAATACATGAGGGATAACTCAAAGCAGATGCATATAATTGACGATGAATTGTATTTTGTCGTTGAGGAAAAATCTCATGTTGCAGATCTTACTGAAAAAGGCAGGGAATTCCTTGTACCCAGCAGTCAGGAAAAAGAATTTTTTACTCTCCCGGATCTCGGAAGTGAATTTGCTGTTCTCGAGAATGATACTTCTCTTTCTGTGGAAGATAGAGAGTTAAAGAAAGATGATCTTACAAAAGTGTATGCAGAAAGAAGCGACAGACTTCATACAGTTCAGCAATTGTTAAAAGCCCATTCATTATATGAAAAGGATGTGGAATATGTGATTCAGGATGGTAAAGTAATGATAGTGGATCAGTTTACAGGAAGGATATTATCAGGAAGAAGATATTCCGACGGACTCCATCAGGCTATTGAAGCTAAAGAAGGTGTGCATGTAGAGAAGGATTCACAGACACTGGCGACTATTACACTTCAGAATTATTTCAGATTATATAAAAAACTTGGCGGAATGACAGGAACTGCTGAAACGGAATCTGCAGAGTTTTTTGATATTTACAAACTTGATGTAACTGTTATACCAACCAACAGGGATTGTGTAAGAGATGACATGAACGATTTCATTTATAAAACAAGACGTGAAAAATACAATGCTGTTTTAGATGAGATCGTGGAAATGAGAAGCAAGAGAAGACCAACACTGGTAGGTACTACAAGTGTCGAGGTATCTGAAACCATATCAAGACTTTTAAAAAGAAAATCAATTCCTCACGAAGTTTTGAATGCAAAGCAGCATGCACGTGAGGCTAGTATTGTTGAGAATGCCGGTTTACCAGGAGCCGTAACCATTGCTACAAACATGGCCGGAAGAGGAACTGACATTAAACTCGGACCAGGTGTAGCTGAAGCGGGCGGATTACATATAGTCGGAACAGAAAGACACGAATCCAGAAGGATCGACAGACAGTTGAGAGGTAGAGCAGGAAGACAGGGTGATCCCGGTTCATCGAAATTTTATCTGTCACTGGAAGATAATCTTATGAGATTATTCGGTAGTGACCGAATAGCAAATGTAATGGAGAAACTCGGGATAAAAGAAGGTGAAGCGATCGAACATTCTATGATCACAAATTCAGTGGAAAGAGCACAGAAAAAAGTTGAAGAAAATAATTTCGCAATAAGAAAAAGACTTCTTGAATATGACAATGTAATGAATCAGCAACGTGAGGTCATTTATTCAAAAAGAAGACAGGCTCTTATGGGAGAGAGATTGAAAGATGAAATATTTGATATGGTGGATAGCGCGGTAGAAAATTTAGTTAAGAAATATTATGAAGAAGGAAATATTGAGGGGCTTACTGATGAGGTACAAAGAACATTCCTTGTAAGAATTGAAATCACTCCCGATGAATTTCAGAAGCTGGGTGAATCAGGTTTAAAAGAAAAAATACTTGAAGAGGCAAAAGAATTTTATAACAGAAAAGAAGAACGATATGGTTCGGATCTGATGGGACAGATCGAAAGATTTGCAACTCTCAGCATTATAGATGAAAAATGGAAAGAGCATTTACGGGAAATGGATGAACTCAAGGAAGGTATTAATTTCAGAGCTTACGGTCAAAAAGATCCGCTTCTTGAATATAAAACGGACGGATTTAAATTATTCGTTGTAATGCTTGATTCACTTTCTATTAGTTTGATTAATTTTATTTTTAAATTTACGACACAATCTCCTGAAGATGCCCAAAACATAAAAACGCCTACTCAGACAAATCAATCAAGATTAAGAACTTACCATCAGTCTACCGAAGGAATGGGATATATCGGAGGTAGCGGAGAATCAGAAAATAATGAACAGAATACAAAAACACAGCCCGTATCAGTCGGAGAGAAAATAGGTAGAAATGATCCGTGTCATTGCGGAAGCGGAAAGAAATATAAGAATTGTCACGGGAGATCCAGTAAAGAAGCGGTAAAATAAATCATGAATTTTTCCGAAAAGACAAATTCTTTCATTGAAAAAATAAATGACCATTCACAGAAACCTCTGAAAAACATTTACGAGGTTTCTGTGATATTAGAAAATACATTCAAAGAAAAAAAAATCGAAAGTTTCAAAGACCTGATTTTCATTGCCAAATATATAAAAGGTTTGAAGAGTGTTTTATCAAATCAGATAGTGAACAAAGATGACTTTATGGAAAGAATGTTTGAAGAATTCAATAAAAATGTTCAGAAATTTTCCGGAAATCTTAAGAATATCATTGATTGTTCGGACGATAAAGTAAAATTACATTTCACAAATAAATATTTTGAATTGAAGCAGGAAAGTCTGGTCAACACAATGGAGCTTGCCGAAGATCTCAGCTCTTTCAAAGAATTTCTGAATGCTTATCCCGAAAGCATCGATCAATTTAATGAACCCGGAATGACCTCCTGATAAAATTTCTTCAATTCATCGGACGGCTGAATGTTAAATTCCTTTTTCAATCTTTTCTCATACAGGTTATACATAAATTTTATCTTCCTGAAATCTTTGCCGTCATTATATATTGATAAAAGTTTAATCATATTTTCATCATCACTGAATTCCGATTCTACCAGACGTTCCAAAAGTTTTTTCACAACAGTTGTATCTTTCAAATTCTCATAGTAAGCAATAAGTTTATGTACGGTTTCCGAATAAATAAATCTCAGATTCTCTCTTATATCTTCAGCCCAGTTTTGATATAAACTTTCACCAAAATCAGTTTTATAAAGATCTATTGCAGAGTATTTATCCGAATATTTATTACTGCTGCATAATTTTTTAAATTTTTCAAAATCAGTTTCTATTTCAACTTCAATTTTACCTGAAGTAAGCTGATATTTCTTACCTTTGATTACTAATATTTCCTTTTTAATATTTTCTTTAAAAAGATCCGAAATAAAAGTCTGTAGTGTTTTTCTTACCTTATTTATTTCCACATCAGCAATAGCATCATATTTAATGTCCTTTGAATTGTACAATAT
>JAGPCH010000343.1 GCA_018058125.1 Ignavibacteria bacterium
CATATTTTTGGAACTAACAATGGTTTACTACTTTATTAACATCATTTTTTTTGTTTCATTATTATTATCCGTGCGGATACTGTAGAAGTATGTTCCGCTAGATAAAGATGCTCCGTTAAATGAAACAGAATAATAATTTGCCTGTTTAAATTCATTGTTTATAAGTGTCGAAACAAGTCTTCCGCTCACATCATAAATGCTCAGACTTACTTTTGTATCAGCAGGTAATGTGAAATTAATTTTTGTAGCCGGATTGAACGGATTAGGATAATTCTGACTTAACTCAAATTGAGTTGGTATTCCAACTATCACTTCATTTTCAAGTTCATAATATTCAAAATTACCGTTAAAGTCTATCTGCTTTAATCTGTAGTTATATTTACCTATCTCAAGATTTTTATCAGTATAATTATATTTCTTCAGCTCTGTAGAATTTCCGTTACCATTTACAAATGCTACTTTATTCCAACTTGAATTTTCACTTGTCAGTTTTCTTTCAATTTCAAAACCGCTGTTATTAACTTCGTTAGATGTAGACCAGTTAAGATTGACGTTGTTCTGATTTATCAGAGAAGTAAAACTGGCTAATTCTACAGGTAATACACCACTGAAACTACCGCTATAATTAGGTGCCGGAGTTTGGAAATTATTGGTTACCAAAGCAGAGTTTAGCAAATCCCATTGAACTGTTACATTTACATTCTGTAATATATCAAGAGTAACTGTAGCCAATCTTTCACCATAGCCTGTACTACCGGGATCTGAAGAAATATCTGCTCCTGAGCCGCCTATATACATTAGCTGAACAGCCGTAGCTTTATTGGACGCAAACAAACTGGCTGTTCTCATTTCATCATATGAATTTGAAACACTTCCAATTGTATATTTGGAATTCACATTTGATAAAACCGGATTAGTCAAAGTACCCGGATTATATTTTACAATAAAACTTGAACTTCCCATAAAAATTGGATCAGAAGTTATTCTTCTAAGGTAAATATCATAACTAAACTTATTGCCATTAGTTATATCAAAATTCCTTAATGAAATTGCAACAGTATCACTCTGAGAGTTACCTGTTTTAACAATAGTTAATGTAAAAACTATCAGTAATAATTTGAATAAATATTTCATTTTTATATATTAATTAATTTAATAATCTATTTAGGTGGAAAATTTGGAACATTTGAAACTCTTAATAAATTGTTTGTTACCATACTATAATCTGCTGCGGAAACAACTGCTGACATATTTAAATCAGCCTGATTGTAATCTACCATCAGAAGATTATTTGTTACTGCAGTATAATCTGCAGCGGACACTATAAAGCTTTCATTAGCATCTCCTGCAAATAATCCAAAATAACCGCTTCCAAGATTTGCTGCTTCACCAAGATAATATTTATTTAATCCTGTTGTAAAATCATATAAAGTACTGTTTGTATTCAATGTCTGAGGTAAAGTTGACATTACAGGAATATGATTTCTGTGACCTAATACTATAAAGTAATCACCTCCTATTATTGGTAATTTGACTTCACTTATACCATCAAGATCAACAACAGAACCATCAGCTTTTACAAATGCTGCTCTTCTGCCGCTTGGGATCGGAGCGCCGTCTGCTGTAGCTCTCAATTCAATATATATCCAGTCTACTACTCCGGCAGGAATATTACCTACTTGTTCTGAACCGTCATAATCGTATTGAGAATTTGCATATGGCTGAATTGTAGGAATAATTCCTTCATCATTAAGATCTGTTCTCATTGTTCCGCTTCCATCGTATGCACCCTGTAATAACATTTTAGTATTAAGCAAAGTCATGAAATTTCCGATACAATCCAATCCGCCGCCTGTGAAATCACCAAAACTGCTTAAACCATTGGTAGTGAATGTATGTGTTGCAGGATTTACTGCTGTATATGTAGTCCATCCGAATCCATCCCACTGTGCTCCGTATATGTCTGCTTCATTTCCAACCACATCAGTAGCCGGATAGCCGAATTTTACATTAGCGCTGAATGGATCAATATCCGTTGCATCCAGAACCCAGTATCTGTTAAGGTAATCCGTTACACACTGATTCTGAGGATGCTTTGTATTTACAGTTCTGACCTTCAATGATGAAGTACTAGTTGTCGTCCAGCTGCCAAAAAAAGCAAGTACAGGTGAATAACTGCCTAGACCAACATTATAATTAAATGATGTAATACTTGAGACTGAGAATAATTTTTCCATTACACCTGAACCGTCAGTGCTAACATAACTGGAAGTCGGGTTTGGACTGAAAGTTGTAGAATGTGTTCCCATTACAACATTTCCCATTCCCAGATTCATTAAACCGGAACCAAGGAATAATAATCTGTGAATTGAAAGACGATCTGCTGCAATTTGAATTCCGGCAGCACGGTTCAGATAAAAATTTCTAACTCCGCCTGTAACATCAGGTGATACAGCTAAAGCAGCTGCTCCGCCAATCGAAAGATCTGAACTCAGACCGCCAATAATCGGTCCCTGATTATCTATATCTCCGTTTAAGATTAAAGTGTTATTATTACCGATATTAGTCAAACTATTGCCTGTTACGAAATTATTTGCAACCGCAAAATCACTACCCATATTAAAATTGGCAGTCACAGTTAATTGATCAAATGTTGTTAAACTTGCTGCATTAAGGAATCCAGCGCCAGGAGAGATCAGTTTTAAATCCCTGTCTACATTGGTTACTCCGGCAATTGTCCCTGCCGGGATATTCCAGATTGTACCCCCGCTTGTTGTTCCCACTATAGCCGCAGCTAAAGTCGGGAAACTCAGATTTTCCTGATTGAATATTGAATTTGGTAATGGATTGCCTGTTCTTGTAAAATTTAAAGAAGTCCTTACAATATCCGTTGAAGTAGCAAAATTAAATGCAAAACCAATTTGTGGTATAAAACCGTCTGCAGTTGCAGGATTACTCATTATAATAGTATTTGGAGTTTTTCCGGTTACAGTAGATCCGACCGGAATTCCCGGTCCCTGAATACCCATTCCAATAAAAATACCGTTTGTCGAAGGCATAAATGAAATTACAGGATTTCCTGAAGTTAAAAGTCCGCCGGAGATCACAGTAGTATCAGGAACTCCGCCATTCTGCCATTTATTGTTTGCAGCCTGGATAGTTCCGTCCTGATCAGTATAATTCACAAGTCCATAAACTGAATATGTGCTAAGATCACATTTATCAACAGTCATAGTTCTTACCTGTCTGTTGAATGCAATGTT
>JAGPCH010000344.1 GCA_018058125.1 Ignavibacteria bacterium
CTCCTGCTCTCCAGTATTTTCTTACTGTTTCAGTAACATTATCAAATGCTCCGCCTTTTGGAAATAATGAAATGCCGTCATAGTTGTAATCTTCAATGGCAATTACTCCGCCTGTCTTCAAAGAAGACATAAGTTTCAATAAAAATTTTTCCGGCTCAGGGACAAAGTCAATTACCCATCTCAGAAAAATCAAATCGTAATGTTCATCTTCCAGAGTATTGTCTTCAAGATTTCCTGAAATAAATTTTACATTTTTAATGTCTTTCTCAGCGCATTGTTCTTTAAAATAATTCAGAAAAAGTCCGGACGGTTCCAGAGCAGTTACCTCACCGCTTTGACCAACCCGTTCAATTAATTCCATAGAAACAAATCCCGGACCGGCGCCAACATCAAGACACTTCCAGCCTTTCTGAATGTTTATTCTGTCAAAGAAGCTGTCAGTTATTTTTTTCCAGACCTTATGCTGAAAGCCGAGACGCTCGAGCTCGGTTTGATTTGTTCCCAAGATATACTCTTTGCTTTCGCCCATAATTTTATTACCAGTTGGATCAAAAATTTTTATTCAAAAATAGTATTAAATTTTTTCAATGACACTATATATAATGCAATGACCATGCTCATGAAAGCACCTGTCGTTACATCAAGAGGATAATGAACTCCAATCATTACCCGTGAAAGAGATAAAAGTATCGCCCAAATAAGAGGGATAATGAAGAAGTATTTTTTCGGATATGTCCTGTATAAAGCATACGCCATTATTATACCGAGAAAAAAACCGGTCTGAGCATGACCGGAAGGAAATGAGAATCCGGTTTCATAGATCCAGCTGTCAAGTATAGGAGGGTAAATATCCTGAAAATTATTTTTGTTTTCATCGATTCTTTTTCTTAAATAATTGTTCTTCTCTTCCAGGGGCATTGCGAAAAATTCTCTCCCGCCATTTTCGATCACTCCTTTTTCAATAAAGTATAATTGTGAAGGTCTGGGTTCTCGGAAATAGTCTTTAAATATAAACAAAGTGGATGCTGAAATGAGTGTCTGGAAAATAACAACAATGGAAATGAATATTAATGTGTTTTTCCTGGCAGAAGGTTTTTTCCTGTTGTTATGGAAAAGGTAAACTGAAAGTAAAACAATGATAAGCGAAGCTCCATAAACTCCTCCTGTAAGCGTGATCATATACCAGAATGGAGCTAATGTATCAGTATTCCGGAATTCATGAAACCCGTCCGGCAGCATGAAAACGATTATTAAAAGAATCGCAAAACTTATGAAACAACTATTTCTGAAGAGATTATCTTTTTTTATTCTTTGCATTTTTGATTTTAATTCGCTTCAAAAATCCCATTAACATTAAAACAATGAGGTCTGAATCACTTCTGCCACAGGACTGACTAAATATTCCTTTCCGGTTCTGACTTCTGTGCATTTATACCTTTTTCTTATCCTGTCACCTTTTAAGAACTCTCTTCCGTTGCGCAGCTTGAAAATGCTTTTCACCGGAATATCTTCAAGATGTATAAACTCATTATCGTTGTCATATTTTTTTAAAGATTTAATCAGTTGGGTATCTGAACAGCTAGACGCTTTCGGATTTTGAGAGTAATTCTTCAGGGAGTTGATTACATCTTCAGGAAAAATATTTAAGTTAAAAAACGGCATTAATAAAGTTTTGAATTCATCTTTCCATTCTTTGCCATGCGGCAGGATCTTGTTTCTGAATTTGTTAAATGCGATCAGGTGAGCAACTTCATGGGTTAAGGTTATAAGGAATGAATATTTATTAAGATCATGATTAACCGTGATCCTGTGAGGTTTGCCGGCCTGAGCGGGAGTAAAGTCTCCAAGTTTTGTATTCCTGGACCGGGTTATCTTAAATCTGAAATTGTATTCCTCGATCCATTTCAAAGCGAAACTGATCGACTCTTCGGGAATGTATTTCTGAAGTATTAAATAATTTTTACTATTGTTGATATCTGTCGAATGAGTGGTTTGAAGAAAAAAATAAGTGATTAAATTTTATTCCATCCTGCCTGTCTGAGCAGCATAAACATCTGACCTCTGTGATGGGCTTCGTGCTCGAGTATGTGATAAATGATCCATTTCTTTTTAAATTTTTTACCACTCGTGTCGCCTTTTATTGATACTTCCTCGTCAAGTTGTGAATCTTCCATTTCCGATAAATAATTCAGAAAATTTTTTCTGGCTTCATCAATTACACTTTGGTAAACTGAAAATTCAATTGGTGATTCAGGGAAATCCGGAATTTCGGAAGGATCGTACCATGAATTATAATAACATCGTTTTTTAAGTTCATCTGACTGATCAATTCCTGACAAAACTTCCAGCCAGAAAATATCACATTCGGCAAGATGCATTAGGTAAGATCCTACGGGATATTCTTTTTCTGAATCAGAGGGAGATTCAAACAAGTGCTCTTTGGATAAATGTTCAACTCCGTAAAGAGTTACTTTCCGTACATCTTCCAGCATCCATTTAAGTAATTCAATTTGTTTGCTCAATTTTAACAAACTAAAAATTATTGCAAGTGGTAGAATTGTAAACTAAATTTTAAAACGATAAGGTTTAGAAATTGAAAAAATATTCTGAATATAGATATTTTAATTAACCAATTAACTAATCAACTTTAGTCAGTTTAGACAGTGTGTTTTTAAAATTCTTAATCATTTCTTCAATCTCATTAACGGTACATGTTCCAACTGCAACTCTGAACCATTTAGAATCCGGAGATGATCCGAATGATGAAAAAGGTACTAAAGCGATCTGCGCTTCTTCAATCAGAAAATTGGTAATGTCTTTAGTGGTCTCAATCACGGTTCCATCTTCCTTCCTGTATCCTGTAAGATCGATCTTAAGGGTAAGAAATATTGAAGCCTGCGGAGCGATCACATCTACATTGTAACCTTCATTTTTCAGTTCTTTGAATTTTTTATAAAAAACATTAACTCTGTCAAAAATTTCGCCTTTGAATTTATCGAGAAATGAACTGACTGCATTTTCATTCATAAGAAATTTAGCCACAGCAACCTGTTCAGCTTTTGGAGCCCATGCACCCATATGCGAAGTGATGGATTTCATTTTATTTATGATGCGTTTCGGTCCGTAACCCCAGCCAACTCTAACACCTGTTGCAGCGAATGCTTTACTGATACCGTCAACGAAAACAGTATAATCTTTCATCTCAGGATTAAGTACGACCGGGTTATAATGTTTTGTATCGCCTAAAGTTAGTTGCCAG
>JAGPCH010000345.1 GCA_018058125.1 Ignavibacteria bacterium
TTTCATATCCGTATTGCTGAATGAGAGTTCGCACAGAAGGTCCTTATCTTTGCATGTCACGATATAGTGCATCACAAAACCCTCTCGCACGGGGATCTTCCAGCTCTGCAGCATTTCGGTGACCTTATAGACGCTGCCGTTCCATTTGAATTTGACTATCTGTATTTTGAGATTATTGAAGTGAGCTATCACTTCCACAGGTTCGAATACCTGATTTACTGTTTCCATTATGATTGTCTGTTTACCTTAATAATTTAAGGTAACTGAATTCAAAAGTCAATTTACATATAGCGCTGCAGTAAAGATATTTATATGTCTGCAATAAGAACTTTACAAAAACAAAGTATTTAATTAATTTGAACTCACCTGAAACTCAAAGCATGATATTTATATAATCAAATTTGTATCTTGGAAAATAATACACCTAAAAAGCCGGTAAGCATAATTACTAAAATAGTACTTGCCATAATTGTCCTTTCTACTATCATTACTATTTATCTTACTATAAAACTTTTCGTAGCCGGTCATACTTTCAGATGACAGATTTCCGGAATGTTAAAATCAAGATCTGCTGCATAAGCAGCATCAAAGAAGCAGCGCTTGCTGTTTCATACGGAGCTGATGCGCTTGGATTTGTTTCGAAAATGCCAAGCGGTCTGGGAGTAATTTCAAATGAGAAAATACTTGAAATAATAAAGACTGTCCCCTCTCACATAGATAAATTTCTACTTACAAGTGAAACACAGTCTGATAAAATAATTGAGCAGCAGAAAAAATTCGGACCGGATACTTTACAATTGGTAGATGAAGTGAATACGGAAGTTTATAATGACCTGAAAAAGGAATTACCCGGAATCAGAATAGTTCAGGTAGTTCATGTAAGAGATGAAGATTCAATTGGATATTCGGAAAGAATTTCAAAGTTTGTTGATGCAATATTACTTGATTCAGGAAATCCGGATCTGAGCATTAAAGAGCTCGGCGGAACGGGTAAAGTTCATAACTGGAATGTAAGCCGAAAGATATGTGAAACTGTGAATATCCCTGTTTATCTTGCAGGAGGATTGAATTCCGGCAATGTACAGGAAGCGATAAGTACCGTCAGACCTTATGCCGTTGATCTCTGCAGCGGAGTAAGGACTGACGGAAAGCTGGATGAATCAAAGTTAAAAAATTTCATTAATGCCGTAAGAAACATCTGAATTATTGTTATTGATTTTTTATTTGATAAGGATCATTTTCCTTGTCTGACTGAAATTCTCAGTCTCAATATTATAAAAATAAATACCGCTTGATAAATTGCTACCATTAAATAATACAGAATAACTTCCAGCTTTTTTGAATTCATTAACAGGAGTATCAACAATTCTTCCGTTCATATCATAGATCTTGATGCTTACATTTACATCTCTTGCAAGTTCGTATCTGAATTTTGTAACCGGATTAAAGGGATTAGGATAATTTTGTTCAAGATTAAAACTCTGAGGAAACATCTCTAACGGATCACCTAAACCTGCAGTGTTTCTGTTATACTTAAAAGAATATTCAGCAGAATATTCAGAAGTGTTAAATGAGTTATCAACCGTCTGCACGCTCCAGTAATAAGTACCGGAATCCAGTCCAATAATATGCATACCGGTATCATTATCTGTATTACCATGACCGGGTAAAATGCTGAAAGCATTTACACCTGAAGCAGAAGGAGAGATTATTTCCGATCCGCCGGGAGTAGTACCAAGTCTCAGATTATAAGTCAGACCGGGAGAAGGTGTACTGTTATCAAATCCCGGAAACCAGTTGAAATGAATATTTAAGTTATCAAAAGTTGTTGTAAGTCCCTTTGGCTCAACCGGAGCTTCATTAGCAACCGGAATAAGATTTTTATATACAGAAGAGATATTTTTATTGCCTGAATAATTATGACCGGTAACAAGAATATCAAGTTTGAAATCATTATTAAAATCACCAATCGAAACATTTCCGTATGTAACATTCGGAAGTGAGTTATTAACTTCTGTAAAAGTCCCGTTATTATTTCTGAATATTCTTGTCAGTCCCTGAGAATTTCCGTAAAAATTTCCTGTCATTAAAATATCAAAATATCCATCATTATCAAAATCCGCCCAGAGTACATTACCATGTGCAACACCGGGCAGAGAAGCAAAATGTTCGGAGAATGTACCATCGCCGTTATTATGAAAGATCATAACTCTGTATTCCTGAACTCTTGACAACGGCGCAGTAGTTTCCCCGTTTATCAGAATATCCGCATAACCATCTGCATTAAAATCTCCCCAAGACGCGGATCCGTTTGACATTCCCGGCAGAAGAATACCGGAATCTGTAAAAATGTGATCTTCATTTAGAAAGATCTTTGTTACAAATGAATTTTTACTCTCATCAGACTGTCCCGACATAAGAAGATCCTGATCTCCATCCTTATCGAAATCATAGAACTCCATAGTCGAATTATACAAAGCAGGTAATGTGATATTTACCTCCGTGAACAATCCCATATTGTTTTTATATAATTTTATCTGCGGGAATCCGTCAGAGTCAAGTCCGGTTAAAAGTACATCTGACATTCCGTCGTTATTATAATCTACCCATTTTACAGATCCGGAATAAACATTAACAAATCCGGGATCCATTTCAGTAAATCCAAACGGCATTATGTTTTTGTAGATCCTTGTGATCACTCCGTTATGATTTAGAGAGTATGCGCAAACTACCATATCAAGATCTCCATCCATATCATAATCAGACCATGATACTGAAGCATCCGAAACATGCGGAATACCTGTATTTACAGCTGTAAACTCCCCATTTCCATTATTCAGAAATACATGTGTCCCGGGGCTTAAAGAATCATTTTCACCGGATACAAATATATCAAGATTTCCGTCATTATTTATATCCAGCCAGTTTACTTTACCGTGAGACAAACCAGGGAGATCAACATCTATCTTTTCGAAGGTCTGTGCAAAAGATAAGTTTGAACAAATGAAACTGCATATGAAAAAAATTACTGCTGTAAAAATTATTTTACTTTTCATTTTGACTCTTATTATTTAACGTAAATTAAGACAAATTTTAACTTAAAGAGAATCTTAAAAATTTCATAACATAGAAATTGGTCAAAACCATAAAATCTGTGAATTTTTGTGGATTGATACTTCCGGGATAATTTGAGTAATTTAGAATGACCGAAATTTAATGGAAAATATAAACAACTAAATATTACACTGAGAACTACAT
>JAGPCH010000346.1 GCA_018058125.1 Ignavibacteria bacterium
TCGCATGGGAAGGGATTTTATGTTAATCTTGGGGATTGGATAGAGTATTTTACGTACGGGGTTTTCAGGAATAATGAATTCGAATTGAAGAAGTTTTTTTCGCTTCAAAGCCTCCAAGGCTCTAAGTCTCAATGGCTCTAAGGTTAGAATTATTATTTTTATATGATCAAGGCAAACAAAATATTTTTCTGAAGAATAAATTAGTGAAATTTTACATTGGAGACTTAGAGCCTTCGAGTCTTTGAGGTAAAAGAAAGTGAATGTAAAGAAAAAATTTAATTAAATTAAACAGGCGACACAGCGATAATAAAATTTGGCAAAGAAAGAAAAAAATAATGACGAAGAGTTAGATAAATACTTTTCAGATAAAGAATACAGGAATAAGAATTTAAAAAAGAATAAGCGTTCGGGTAATTTCATAACGGTGTTAGTAATGACTTTTTTGATATGCGCGGGAATATTCTGCGGATATCTTTATTATCTTTCTTCGGATTTACCGTCACTTGCCGAGCTTGAGAATCCAAAGCTCGAAGAGGCTACAAAGATCTATTCTTCCGACGGCGAACTCATAGACAAATTCTTTTTACAGAATCGTACTAAAGTAACACTTGATTATATTCCCAAAGACATGATCCTTGCGCTCATAGCGACGGAAGACAGGAAGTTTTATGATCACTGGGGAGTAGATATCGACAGGATCTTTAAAGCTATGATCAAGAACGTAATGAGCGGTGATCTGACAGGCGAAGGAGCTTCGACAATTACACAGCAGCTTTCTAGGAATCTTTATAAGGACGTTGGTAAAGAAGTTTCTATCAACAGAAAATTAAGGGAAGCGATGACGGCCGTGCAGGTTGAAAGAACCTATACAAAAGAAGAGATCCTCGCTTACTATCTCAATACGGTATATTTCGGCAAAGGCGCTTACGGAATAGAGGCAGCAGCTCAGACATATTTCAACAAAAATGCAAAAGATCTGACACTTGATGAATGCGCACTGCTTGTAGGTGTTTTAAAATCTCCGACAAATTATGATCCTGTCGACAGACCTGAAAACGCCATTAAGAGAAGAAATCTTGTGCTAAATGAAATGTATGAATCAGATTATATTTCAAAAGAAAATCTTGAAGTAGCATTAAATGATCCGCTTAAAATTTCATACAAAAAAAACACAGGAAGCTTTGATTCACCCGCTCCGCAGTTCACTGAATATGTAAGACAGCTTATGGAAAAAAAGGCTGAGCAGTACGGATATGATCTTTACAGAGACGGACTGAAAGTCTACACTTCACTTGATTCAAGATTTCAGAAGCATGCTGTCAATGCGGTGAAGACCTTGCTCGGACCATTTCAGAAATCCTTTAACGGATACTGGAACTGGAACTCCAACAAGTCAATACTTGATGAAAATATTAACAGATTAATAAAGCAATCTGAAGAATATAAAAAAGCCGGAACGGAAGAAGACAGAAAAAAAATATTTGATTCTATGAAAAGCCGAAAGACGTTTGTAGATTCGGTAAAGATGCTGACTTCGACAGTACAGGTAGGCTTTGTAGTGATGAATCCAAAGACCGGAGAAATAAAAGCAATGGTCGGTTCGAATCCCAACACAGTTTTTAAATACGGACTGAATCATGTTACACAGATAAAGAGACAGCCCGGTTCGTCATTCAAACCGTTTGTTTATACCGAAGCAATCATTAACGGCTTTTCGCCCGGATACATGATATCGAATGATCCTTTGGTGGTAAATATCGGCGGGCAGAAATGGTCGCCTAAAGGAGGCGGTACGGGAGGGAGAATGACTCTCAGAGACGGTATTGCAAATTCAGTGAATGTCGTTGCAGTCAGAACAGGCATGGAGATCGCTCCAATTGATAAAGTAATTGAACTTACTCATAAGATGGGAGTAAATTCTGAACTTCCTAATGTAATGTCTTTACCGCTTGGAGTAGGAGAGGTTAGCCCTCTTGAAATGACAAATGCTTACGGGACAATAGCTAATGAAGGAATCTGGGTTGAGCCGATGGCAATTTTAAAAATTGAGGACAGGAATGGAAATCTCATAGAGGAATTCATGCCGGAAACAAAGGAGGTCTTCAGTGAAGAGGTAGCGTTTGTTGTAAGTGATATGATGGAAGATGTAATAGATTACGGAACAGCTTCAAGCATCAGACAGTATTTTCACAGACCGGCAGCAGGTAAGACAGGGACCACTCAGAATTACGGTGATGCATGGTTTGTAGGATTTACCCCGCAATTTGTTGCAGGAGTCTGGCTTGGATTTGATGATGCCAGGATAAAGTTCGGCGGAGGATACGGTCAGGGTGGAAAAGCTGCAGCTCCTATCTGGGGAAAATTTATGCAGGAGTTATATGAAGATGAAGATTTTGATTTTCCGGTGGCTTATTTTCTTATGCCTAAAGGGGTAGAGGAGACAAGTGTTTGTACAATTACCGGTTTAAGAAGTAATGGATCTTGTCCATCTACCACTGATCTGATCATAAAGAGTTTTAATAAAAAATGCAATGTATCGCATTATTCCGCTCCGATAGAAGGCACTTCAGAAACGAGTGAACCTCCGTCCGGAAGTGTAGGATATTAAAAATAATTCAATAAATAATTTAATAAATATAAAGAAAGGAAAATAAACTTTGCTACAGAGAACCTTATGTATTATAAAACCTGACGCTGTGAGAAAGAATGTTCAGGGAAGTATTATTCAAAGATTAACAGATGCAGGATTCAAAATTCTCGGAATGAAAATGATCAGACTTACGGAAGAAATGGGAAAGAAATTTTATGAAGTTCATAAGGAAAGACCATTTTACGGTGAACTGGTATCATTCATGATCTCAGGACCTGTAGTTGTTATTGCTTTGGAAAAAGAAAATGCAGTAGCAGATTACAGAAAACTCATCGGCGCAACTGATCCTGCCGAAGCAGAAGAAGGCACAATAAGAAAACTTTTTGCAGATTCAAAATCAGAAAATGCAGTACACGGATCTGATTCGGAAGAGAACGGAAAGACAGAAGTCGGGTTCTTTTTTGATGAAACCGAATTGTGCTGAACGGTATTAGGTATTAGGTATTAGGTATTAGGTATTAGGTATTAGGAAATTTATATACTATTATTCAATATTCAATACTCAATACTCAATACTCAATACTCAATACTCAATACTCAATACTCAATACTCAATACTTAATACTTAATACTTAATACTTAATACTTAATACTTAATAC
>JAGPCH010000347.1 GCA_018058125.1 Ignavibacteria bacterium
AAAAGGCAATATTATGGCAAGGATAAGAATGATAATGCTTTATGATCAGTCAGCAAAAGATAACTCCCTTGTGATCGGTACAAGTAATAAGACCGAAATTCTGTTAGGATATTCAACAATCTTCGGAGATTCGGCATCTGCAGTAAATCCTATAGGTGATCTTTATAAAACTCAGCTTATAAGTCTTGCAAAATATCTTGGAGTGCCGGAATCCATTATCACAAAAAAACCTTCAGCAGATCTCTGGAAAGGTCAAACTGATGAAAAAGAACTTGGATTTACTTATGAGGAAGTTGACAGATATCTTCAGCTGAAAGTTGAAGACAGAAAATCCGAAGATGAGCTGAAAAAAGCCGGATTTGATGATAAATTTATGAAACGGGTTAACGGGTTGATTATCAGAAGCCAATTCAAAAGACTTCCTCCTTTAATTGCAAAATTAGGAAACCGTACTGTTAATATCGATTTCAGATACAACAGAGACTGGAATACATAATGAATAAAATGAAAATTATACAAATATTATTATCGCTGTTATTAATTTGCAATTATACATTTGCTCAGGATTTAGCTTACCAAAATGGAGTTGTGAGCTCAGCTCAGGAGCTTGCCTCACAGGTCGGTATTGATATTTTAAAAAACGGCGGAAATGCAATAGATGCAGCAGTCGGAGTAGGGTTTGCTTTGGCTGTAGTGTATCCGCAGGCTGGGAATATCGGCGGCGGAGGTTTTATGATGATCCACTTAAAAGATAAAAACGGAAATCCTGTAAATACTTCAATAGACTACAGAGAAAAAGCGCCTTTGCTTTCAGACAGAGATATGTATTTAAATTCTTCAGGTGAAGTTATTCCCGGGCTCAGTACACTCGGCAATCTTGCAGCCGGCGTACCCGGATCTGTTGCAGGAATGCTTTATGCTCTTGAAAAATACGGTACAATGGATCGTGAAATGATTTTGCGTTATGCAATTAATATTGCTGATACAGGTTTTTTTGTCAATGAAAGTTTTGCTAATCTATTGAATCAATATCAGAAAGATTTCTCAAAATTCCCTTCTTCTATGAAAGTCTTCGGCGGCAATTTTAAATCCGGAGATGTGATAATACAGAAAGACCTTGCCAATACTTTGAGGCAGATAAGTAAAAACGGAACAGATGGATTCTATAAAGGAGAAGTTGCAGATAAGATCGTCAACAGTATGGAAAACTCAAACGGAATTATCACTTATGAAGACCTTGCAATTTACCAGCCAAAGGAAAGAGATGTTATAAAAGGTACATACAGAGATTATGAGATCTATTCTATGGGACCACCAAGCAGCGGCGGGATCAGTTTGATCTATCTGCTCAATATTCTCGAAAATTATGATCTGAGAAACAGCGGATACGGAAGTGTTCAGAATATTCAGTTAATGACGGAAGCTATGCGGAGAGTTTATGCAGACAGAAGCGAGTTCATGGGAGATCAGGACTTTGTAAGCGTACCTGTTGATATTCTGACTTCAAAATCATATGCATTAAACAGAATGAATGATTACTCTCCCGATAAGGCCTCAGTAAGCAAGGAGATCAAACCCGGAGATGCTTTTCATAAAGAAAGCGAACAGACTACGCATTACAGCATTGCTGATAAAGACGGTAATTTAGTATCTGTTACAACTACCATCAATGATGTATTTGGCAATAAAGTAGTTGTCGACGGAGCAGGATTTTTTCTGAATAATGAAATGGATGACTTTGTATCCAAGCCCGGAGTGCCTAATCTGTATGGACTTTTGGGAAGTGAAGCTAATTCAATAGCTCCGCAGAAGAGAATGCTAAGTTCCATGACTCCTACATTTGTTTTAAAAGATAATAAACCATTTCTTGTAGTTGGCTCTCCCGGAGGTGGAAGAATAATTACTTCTGTACTTCAGACAATTATAAATATCATAGACCATGATCTGGATCTCTCTCAGGCAATAGACAATCCGAGAATTCATCATCAGTGGTTTCCCGATGAGATACAGGCGGAAAAAAATTCAATGAATCCTGAAAGTGAGAAATCACTTAAAGAGATGGGATATGCCATAAAAGAAATCTCAGATTTTGGAAGAATAGATGCTATATTGTTTTTGAATGACGGGACAATGAAAGGCTATTCTGACAGGCGCGGATATGGAAAAGCTTTAGGATACTGAACAATATAAATTTTATATCTATAAATTTTCAGACTTCTTTCTTAAATCTTTTTGGAAATATAAACTCTGAAATTCCTTTGGTTTCACTAAGCTCTTTTTTCCCATCCAAAGTAAGTTCAAAATCCGAGAGATATCTCTTTACACAAAATCCGTCTTCAATTTCTGTTTTATTCCTGCAAACCAGTTTAAATCCTTCGTCAGTTATTACTATGTCTTTATTAAAATTTAAAGAAGAAAAACTTAATTTACTTTTAGCTTCAAATTTAAATTCATCCAGATCTTTCACAACTTTTCCTTCATTATAAATTACCAGTTTCTTAAAAGGTTTTTGTTCTTTTTCAAAATAATCAATATTCAGAAACATTAAAGAATAACCATTGGAGACTACCCTGCCCCAGTACCAGTTTTGTATATTCATAAATAATGCTTCATCTCCCCAGTGATGATCCACATATCCGAATCCGTTAAATTCAGTTTTCATCCTTTTGAAATTTACATAGAATTTAAACTTTCCCGATACTTCGCAAACGGAAGCTGCCGGAAGCCAGAAATGCTTACCATTATGATCTTTAACCAGATCTTTAACCTGATCTTCTTCTACAGAATTTTCATTTTTTTTGTTAAAGACAAATTCAGCTTTAAATTTCCTGTCAAGGTCGGTTGATGATAAGTTTATGTTTAAGAAAGATTTATTTTCCCTTTCAGTGAAACTGAAGAAGTTTTTTTCAAGATATATTTTCTCTTCTCCTTCATAACTTTCTGCCTTAAAATGATTTCTTTCATAGTCATGACTAATATTATAAACCAACCTGTTTTTAAAGTACAAACTAAAAGTCAAAGTTGTATAATCGATCATTTCCGGTTTTTTTAATTCCGGGAAATTAAGATGCTCTTTTACGTTGTTTGAGTATTTACTGGAAAAGGGATTTCCTTTTAGAAACTTAGCGACAAATGAATATTCATTGTCCTCATCTATGCAATCAAAATGCCACCATTCATAAGCGCCTGCGCCTTTAAGTTTATGAGAAGTGTTCTCCTTTAAATTTTTAACTATCTGCAAA
>JAGPCH010000348.1 GCA_018058125.1 Ignavibacteria bacterium
TGTTCCTGCCGCATTACTTGCAGTTTTTACGGAGATAGGATTTGAAGTTATAGAAAGATCATTAGTGCCAAAACATTTATTAAAAAGATAAATTATTTTTTGTTGTTAAGATTATTATTGATCTCAGAATTCCTGAGTTCATTAATAAACTCTTTTGGTAAAGGATAACCGTCTTCGGAAATCAGAAAAGCTACATGAATATGAGTCTTACCCGGTTTCAGAATTGCTTTCCTGCCTGTTCTTCCTACTTCACCTATTTTATCACCTGCATTAAGTATATCTCCGGGATTGACGTTTACCTGTGATAAATGTGAATAATAAAACAATCCTTTATTTGTAACATCAAATATTTTAACATACTTTCCGCCTCTCAGGAGAGAACCCGGTTCCCAGGTAGTATCAGTTGCAACTACCACACCGCTCGACATGCTGACTACATCTACAGGTTTCAGAGTCGAGTCATCGAGTAGATCTTTATTTTCATCCAGTATCATAATATCATGAGCCGGATGACCTCTTGTATCGCTTCCCTGAAAGTAATCATAATTTTCGTCTCTGTAATCGTTACCGTTTTCACGGTAATAGATCGAAGTATAATTATTAAGAGGGAATGCCCATTCTGATTTCAAAACATCTTTACCGTTCTGTTCTTTGAAATATTTTATTATGAAAGGTTCGTATTCTTCCATCAGATCTTCAGCATCATCATCATCAATAGTACCGTTAATAATTTGTTTATCAAGTTTGTCCCAGAGATTTGAAACGTTTGCCGGTGATAGTTTTTGAGAATAAATATTTCCGGTTAAGAAAGTTAGAATTATAAACGTGAATAAATATTTTAGAAATAGCATATAATTTGAGAAATTTTCTGCAATCCCGGACTATGCCCGGGATTGAGTTTAAGAATTAGATTTTGAATTTAAAGAAAGGTCTTGTTTAATTGAACATTGTACATTGTACATTGTACATTGTAAATTAATTATGAGCCATCATATTCAGAGCGCTTCCTGCTTTAAACCATCCAATCTGCTGTTCATTCATAGTGTGATTTAAAACAATGTCATCAGAAGTGCCGTCGCTGTGTCTTGCTACCATATTGATCTGTTCACCCGGTTTAATGTCATTTACATCGAGTTTAATTCTGTCGCCTTCTTCTATAAGGTCATAATCATTAGGATCAGCAAAAGTGAGAGGAAGCATACCCTGTTTCTTAAGATTAGTTTCGTGAATACGCGCAAAAGATTTTACTATGATTGCTTTTCCTCCGAGGAATCGTGGCTCCATAGCCGCATGTTCGCGGGATGAACCTTCGCCGTAATTTTCCTCGCCTATTACAACCCATCCGATATTCTTATCTTTGTAATCTCTTGCTGTCTTAGGCACAGCTTCATAATTTCCGCTAAGCATATTTTTAACTGAATTCATTTTTTCATTAAATGAATTTATGGCTCCGATGAACATGTTATTGGATATGTTATCAAGATGACCTCTGTATTTAAGCCATGGACCCGCCATTGAGATATGATCAGTTGTACATTTTCCTTTTGCCTTCAGAAGCAAATACAGATCTTTGTAATCATTTTCAAGATCCGGTTTTCTGAATGGTTCGAGTTTTTCAAGTCTCTGACTTTCAGGAAAAATAATTACTTCTATGTTGCTACCGTCTTCGGCAGGCTCTTCATAACCGTGAGCGCCTTTTAGGAAACCTTTTTCCGGCAATTCATTACCGGTCGGAACATCAAGCTTTATCTTTTCACCTTTTTCATTCTCAATCTCATCAGTAAGGGGATTGAAATTCAAAGATCCTGCAAGCGCCATTGCTGTTACAATTTCAGGCGAAGCAACAAATGAATGTGTTGCAGAATTTCCGTCATTACGTTTTGAGAAATTTCTGTTATAAGAAGTCAATATCGAATTTCTCTCACCTTCTTTTACATCATGTCTTTTCCATTGTCCGATACATGGTCCGCAGGCGTTAGCAAGTACAAGGCCACCGACTTTTTCAAATGTCTCAAGCTGTCCGTCTCTTTCTATAGTAGCTCTGATCTGTTCCGATCCCGGGGTAATTGTAAACTCTGATTTTACTTTCAGACCTTTTGCAATTGCCTGATTTGCAACGGATGCAGATCTTTCCATGTCTTCATAGGAAGAGTTAGTACAGCTTCCTATCAGACCGACTTTAAGCTCTTCAGGATAATTATTTTCTCTTACTGCATCTCTGAATTTTGAGATCGGCCATGCAAGATCAGGAGTGTATGGTCCGTTAATGTGAGGCTCGAGTGTATTAAGATCTATTTCAATTATCTGATCATAATATTTCTCACTGCCTTCATCAGCTTTGAGATAATCTTTAATTTCATTGGCAAGATTTCCGATCTCTTCTCTTTCGGTAGCTTTAAGATAAGCAAACATTCTGTCATCATAAGGGAACAGGGAAGTAGTCGCGCCTATCTCAGCTCCCATGTTGCAGATCGTACCTTTACCTGTGCATGAAATTGTTTCAGTTCCATCTCCGAAATATTCAATGATAGCACCCGTTCCTCCTTTTACTGTAAGTATGCCTGCTACTTTTAATATAACATCCTTAGGAGAAGTCCAGCCGGAGAGTTTTCCTGTAAGTCTTATACCGATCACTTTAGGGAATTTCAATTCCCACGGCATACCTGCCATCACATCAACTGCGTCAGCTCCTCCTACACCAATAGCAATCATTCCAAGACCTCCGGCATTCGGAGTGTGTGAATCAGTTCCGATCATCATACCACCCGGAAAAGCATAATTCTCTAAAACAACCTGATGAATAATACCCGCTCCCGGTTTCCAGAATCCAAGTCCGTATTTGTTGGATACGCTTGCAAGGAATTCATAAACTTCTTTATTGTCTCCGTATGCTCTGAGCAGATCATTTACCGCACCGACTTCTGCTTCGATAAGATGATCGCAATGCACTGTAGAAGGAACAGCAACTTTAGGAATTCCCGCTGACATAAACTGTAACAAAGCCATTTGCGCGGTTGCATCCTGCATAGCCACTCTGTCCGGTTTGAAGTCCACGAAATCTTTTCCTCCTCCATAAGGTGTCTCAGGTGTATTCCATAAATGCGCATAAAGAATCTTTTCTGTGTAAGTCATCGGTCTGCCGAGCAATTTCCCGGCAGCTTCGGTTTTTTCTTTGAAATTTTTGTAAACTGTCTTTATTAAATCGAGATCGAATATCATGTGTTTAATTTCTCCTTATGTTA
>JAGPCH010000349.1 GCA_018058125.1 Ignavibacteria bacterium
TCTAACTGATTACGGAATACAAGTTATAAAAAGAATGAATGATACCGGAATGCTGATAGATGTTTCTCATCTGAGTGAAAACGGATTCTGGGATGTGATTGATAATACTACTTCCCCGATCATTGCCTCACATTCAAATTCTTATTCCATTAATCCCCATTTCAGAAATCTTACTGACGAACAGATACTGGCTATAGCAGATAACGGCGGCTTTATCGGGGTAAATTTTCATGATAAATTTCTTGACAGGAATGCAGACAGAAACAGAACGCTTAATGCATATCAGAAATATGCTGCTGAATTAGATGAGCTTAATGTAAAATATGGAGATGATCTGATTAAATATAATAAAGAACGTGAAAAGTTTTTGGCGGAGAATAATATCTCCGGTGGAACTACAATTGATAAAGTGATTGAGCATATAGATTATATTAAAAATCTGGCAGGCATAGACCATGTTGGATTAGGTTCGGATTTTGACGGAGGAATAACACCGCCTAACGAACTTTACGATGCAAGCACATATCCTCTGATCACCAAAAAATTATTTGAAAAAGGATATAGTGAAGATGAAATTAAAAAAGTACTTGGCGGAAACTTTCTCAGGGTTTTCAAAAAAGTATGCGGATAGCTGTCCAAAGCTTTCTCTTTTTATATGAGAATGCTTTGGGTTAAAATTTAAATTCAGGACTCTTCAATATCTTCACCCAGCCAGCAGTTAACTGTGTTTAGCTTTACTCCAAGGATTTTAAGATAAATATACAACTGCATTCTGTATGCTGTCAGATGTTTAACTGATGTATTAATAACAGATTCACCCAATGGATACTTCTCCTGATCCGGCATCATTACCATTTTTTCCAGCAGATCTTTATCATCAAACTTCCTGAATAAAATTTTAATTTCTTCCAATTGTTTTTTCATTGCTTCCGGAAATTCATCAAACTTCATTGATTTAGAATTCTCAGATAGCTCACTGTACATTTCATAATTTGGCGAATCTTCATCACCTTCTATGAATGTTTTTAATGTACCCAGACTGCACCAGGTAATGTATCTTAATAATTCAATTATAGTTCTTGTATCTTCGCAGGGCTTAAAGTCTGATTTTCCTTCAGGGATCTTACCATAGAGATGGTCAATAATTTTAAATTCATTTTCTATTGATTTAAGAATCTGTTCTTTGTTTGTCATAAATTTATTTTTAAGTTAATTATCCAGTTTTTCAAGCTCATCTCTGAGTTCGGCGGCTCTTTCAAATTCCAGATCTTTTGCTGCATTTATCATTTCCTTTCTCAACTGTTCGATGAGCTCCTTTCTCTGTTCCTTATTTATTTTATTCTTAACCGGATCAGTCATGATACTCAAACCGGATTTCTTGCTATCTTTTTTAACTTTGGAATTATACTCGCTTCTGTCTTTACTGTCAGCGACAATAGTCGAAGACATTATTTCCTCATAGGTTTTGTAAATGGTTTTAGGTTCGATATTATGTTCAATATTGTATTGTGTTTGAATCTCCCGTCTCCGGGCAGTTTCCTTAATTACTTTATCCATGGAATCTGTGACTTTATCGGCATACATAATGACCAGACCGTTTACATTTCTTGCTGTTCGTCCGGCGGTCTGCATCAGGGATTTTTCAGATCTGAGAAATCCTTCTTTATCAGCATCGAGAATTGCTACAAGAGATACTTCGGGTAAGTCAAGACCTTCTCTCAGAAGATTAACACCAACGAGTACATCAAAATCACCTAAACGTAATCCGCGCAGAATATCAACTCTGTCGAGAGTTATTACTTCACTGTGCATGTACTTCACTTTTATTCCGATACCGATAAGATAATCAGTGAGATCTTCACTCATTCTTTTGGTAAGAGTTGTGACAAGTATCCTTTCTTTTCTATCGCTTCTGGTTTTAATTTCATTGATAAGATCATCGATCTGATTTTTAACAGGTCTGACCTGTATCTCAGGATCGAGAAGACCGGTTGGTCTGATTATCTGTTCGACAACAACGCCTTCAGATTTTTCAAGTTCATATCTTCCCGGTGTAGCGCTAACGAAAATTGCCTGACTGACCATTGATTCCCATTCTTCGAATGTCATGGGTCTGTTGTCCAGCGCTGAAGGAAGTCTGAATCCATATTCGCATAAAGTCTTTTTCCGCATTCTGTCACCATTAAACATACCGCCGATCTGCGGGACGGTAACATGGGACTCGTCCACTACAAGCAAAAAATCTTTAGGGAAATAATCGAACAGACAGGACGGTCTTGAACCCGGTTCCCGTCCATCCATATGACGAGAGTAATTTTCTATACCGTTACAGTAACCAACTTCCTGTATCATTTCTATATCGAAATGAGTTCTCTGTTCAATCCTCTGAGCTTCGATAAATTTACCCTGTGATTTAAAATACTCTATACGCTCTGCAAGTTCGTATCTGATGTTTTCAATAGCTGTCTCGGTTTTTTCATTACTGGTAACGAAATATTTTGCCGGGTAAAGTAAAACACTTGTATCGTTACCAATGACCTTACCATCAACTCTGTTAATGTAAGAAATTTTTTCCACTACGTCATCAAAGAGTTCAATCCTGATACCGGTCTCATCTTCATAAGCCGCAATGACTTCAACATTATCTCCCCTTACCCTGAAAGTACCTCTTTTGAAATCAGTATCATTTCTGACATAATGAATATCTATCAGTTTTGTCAAAAGGCTCTTTCTAGTGATCTTATCTCCAACCTTTATAACCAAAACCTGTTTCGCATATTCTTCAGGTGCGCCGATACCATAGATGCAACTTATGGAAGAAACTACGATAACGTCTTTTCTGCCTTCAAGAATCGAAGCAGTTGCCCGGAGCCTGAGTCTGTCTATATCTTCATTAATGGAAAGGTCTTTCTGAATGTAAGTATCTGAAGAAGGAAGATAGGCTTCCGGCTGGTAATAGTCGTAATAAGAAATGAAAAATTCTACACGGTTTTTTGGGAAAAAATTTTTAAATTCTCCGTAAAGCTGAGCGGCGAGAGTTTTGTTATGAGACATGATAAGCACCGGTTTGTTGACATTTTGTATTACATTTGAGATAGAAAATGTCTTACCTGAACCTGTTACTCCTAAGAAAGTCTGATTCTTGTCACCTCTTAAAATTCCTTCGGTAAGTTCCTTAATAGCTTTAGGCTGGTCACCTGCAGGTTTATATGAAGATTCTAATTTGAAATCCATGCTGA
>JAGPCH010000016.1 GCA_018058125.1 Ignavibacteria bacterium
TTTTTTAAACTGAAGCGGTCAATTAAAGTAATCTGAATTTCAGAAAATTGTTTTTATATTTTATTATAAAAATTGAATTGTAATTTTACATGAATTTGAATAAATTGAGAGAATTAAAAAAGCAAAACGTATTAATGAAAAAAAACACTAAAAGTTTTAAAGAAGCCAATTACAGATTAACACAGCAAATCACAGCTAAAAAAAATCAGGCAAAAAAAAGAGATCCTTTCAAAGAAAGAGGAGTTAAAGATTATATAGATATATTTGATGCAAGATTGCTGACAAGATTTCTTAATGAGCAGGGTAAACTACTTCCTGCAAGAATTACCGGGTCAACAGCAAAAATGCAGAGAAAGCTTACAACTGCCATTAAAAGAGCAAGACATCTTGCAATTATTCCATTTGTCAGCGAAGGTACAAGATATTAATTTCTTTAAAATTTAAATTTTTTCAAGACTCTTATGTTTCATTTAAGCATAAGAGTTTTTTATTTTAACTTTATATTCGAATAATGAAAATTATCAGTTTAAGAAATACAATATTGGTTGTATTGCTTTTTGTATCTCAGATTGCATGTAAAGCGCAGACTGACAGTTCACTGATCATAGGAGATTTCAAAATAAGTAAGGTCACAGACGGAGATACTTTCAGATTTGAAAATCTTGATAACTCCGTAAGACTTCTTGGAATTGATACCGAAGAGACTTTTAAGACTGATGACGCCGAGCAAAAGACAAATGAACTTGCAGCTAACTGGGAGGCATATTACAATTCCGAAAGAGGAAATAATAAAATGCCGGTCAAAGCAGATTCTCCGTTTGGATTCGAAGCATGGAAATGGGCTGAAGGATTTCTTAAAGATGCGGATTATGTAAGACTGGAAAAAGAAGCTGATGACAGGAGTATTGACATGTTCGGCAGATATCTTGTATATATGATCGTTATTATGAAGGATGGTACGGAAGTTAACTATAATGTTGAATGCGTAAGGCAGGGATATTCCCCTTATTTTAATAAATACGGAAACAGTACAAGATTTCATAATGAATTTGTTGAAGCACAGGAGTTTGCAAAATCAAACAGTCTTGGAATATGGGATCCTGCAAAGAAACATTATCCTGATTATGAAGAGAGAATTCTCTGGTGGGATAAAAGAGCTAAACAGATCGAAGACTTTGAAAAGAATAACAGCGGAAAAGAAAATTATCTGAATCTCAACAGTGATAAGGATTTCGCTTCACTGGGAAATTATATAGGTCAGGAGATAACGGTATTCGGCGGTATAAGCAATATACTTACTAAAAAATTTCCATACCTTCTCAGAATTCCTCATTCAAAGTCGGAAAGTTTTGACATAGTTGTTTATGAAGAAAATGCCGGATTACTTGAGGAAATTAATATTGATGATTTAAAGGAATATTATATTTACGCGAAAGGTGTGCTTGAAACATATAAGGGCGGATATCAGATAGTCCTTAAAAATAAAGATCAGATATGGATGGAATAATAATATATTTCATTTTCAGGTCAGAGTTTTTTTAATACGATTGCAGTAATATCGTCATACTGAGGAGTATCTTTTGCAAATTCTACAAGAGAATGATTTAATTTTTCCAGAATGAACTTTGAAGTACAATCTTTACAGTTTTTCATGATATCAATAAGTCTGGCATCACCAAACTCTTCGCCATTTTTATCCATTGCTTCCGTGACACCGTCGGTATAAAATACTACAACATCATTATTGTTCAGATCAATTTTACCGACTTCATAATTAATTCCAAAATCTAAAATTCCAATCATAAATCCGCCCTCAGTAAGCGGTACAATTTTATCATCATGAAGCATATACGGAGGATTGTGTCCGGCATTTATATATTCGAAGGTATTGTTTGCTGAATCAAGTATGCCCCAGAAAAATGTAATGAATTTTTCCGAAGAAGTATTCTCATATATCAATTCATTTATCTTTTCGGTGACTTTTGCAAGATCAAAATCTATTTCCGTATATAATTTAAGATAGGAATGAACAGCGGACTGAATGTTAGCCATTAATAATGATGCGGGTGTACCTTTTCCGGAAACATCAGCAATCACAAGAGCAGTCTTTGTATCCGTAAGTTTTATTATGTCATAATAATCTCCGCCTACCTGCAATGCAGGAATATTTTCACCCGCAATATCATAACCTTTTATTTCCGGAATATCATTCGGCAGGAGCGCAAGCTGAATTTCCCGCGCTATTTTCAATTCATTTTCAATCTTCTGCTTTTCAAGAAACTCTCTGAAGAGTTCTGTATTCTGAATTGAAATTAGTGAAAGATTAACAATTGATTCTAGAAATTCTATGTCTGTATCTGAATATGAAGTTTTGTTAAGCTTTTTTCCTATACAAATAATATAGTCGATCTCATTTTTAATAATGGTTGGAATAACAATCTCAAAACCCTGTTTATATAAAAAATCAAGAAAAGAAACAGAAGAGTTATTCGTTAAAATTAAAGTTGATTTATACTCTTCCGGGATTTGACCAACCGGGAACAGTTTTTTGAGATCAAATTCAGATATATCAAACTTTTTACTTTCTTTAAGCAAATTAAATTCACCGGACTTATCACGGGCGATTACAATAAAATCTTTGATACCAAAATTACCAAGAAGGGAATAGCTTAGAAGTTTGATAATGTTTTCTCTGTTCGTAAAATTTGAATTGAATTCTTTTCCGAGTTCGGATAAAGAACTTAACTGTCTTACTTTAAGGATCAGGCTGTCGTTAAGATTATTAAGCTGATTGAATTTTATTGTATTTTCAATTGCAGATGAAGAAATATTAAGCATTGTTTCAATAAAAATGATCTCATTCTTTGCCAGCTCTGTATTATTCAGTTTCTTTCCAAAACAAATCAAGCCCAGAAATTTATTCTGAAAATAGATCTTAAAGAAATACTTAAGACCTGAATTATAAACAAATCCTGATCTGTTTTCAATATCATCATATTCAAACACTGACATTTTAGGAAACTCAACTTCCGTAAAAGTATTGATCAGTTTTGAATCAAATCCTTTGGCTGCTTCGATCGCAAAAATATTGGGAATACCTTCATCCTTTTTCAGCAGGATCATGCCTTTAGAAATAAGCATTTTTCCCATTATACTTAAAAGAATATTATTAAGAATGTATTTCAGATCAAGTTTGCTGGTTATTAATTGCGAGAATTCTATAAGCGAGTTTAGTTCGAGTTGTTTTTGAGCGGGATTGTGATTATCCATTTATGATTTATTAATTAGCTCTGAAGTGATTTTATCAGAGTTAATGAATTTTCTTCGGAGTTATTATGCACATATTCAATTTTATTCATGAATTTTTTCATTATCGGGACTCCAAGACCCCCGACCTTATATTTACTGAAATATTCTTTCATATTTGGATTATCAATATCATTTGGATCAAATCCTTTGCCTTTATAATTCATTACAATAAAAATCTTACCATTATCAAATTTGATCTCCATTTCAATGTGTTCTTTTTCATTATAATGATGAGCATGTTTGATAATATTTGTACAAGCCTCATCCACGGAAAGAATAATCTGATTGATTGTTCTTTCGTCAAATCCAAAACCTGATGCTTTCAATTCTATGAATTTTCTTACGAGAGCGAGATTTTTGGTAGAGCTTGCAAACAATATTTTATTGGGGTTGCTCATATCCGGAGTTAGCTGAATTTTTCAATAGCTGATTTTTCTTCTTTATAAATTTCAAATAAGATGGGAAAACCCAGCATATCGAATATGTTATATATTTTATCGCTCATTCCGCAGAGTTTAATGTCTCCGGAATTTTCGCGGGCATTTTCAATAAACGCCATAAAGACCCCGAGACCGGCGCTGCTGATATAGGTAAGCTTATCAAAATTTACGACAATTTTAAAATTCTTTTCAGAAAGTACTTCTTCAAAACTCTTTTCAAGCTCAACAGAAGTATGGGCATCCAGGAATCCGTTTAAACTCAGAATAGTAACTTTATCCTGTTGTTTTTTATTGATCGAAAATTCTTCCATTATATGTGTTTTAAGTTTTGAAGCAAAATCCTAAAAATTAACTTTAAAATAAATGGTATTTTTTAAATAAAAAAATTATTGTATAAAAGAAAAAATCAAATTTTAAAAGGGAACCATTGTTTTTCATAGATTCTAATTCGTAATTAAAGTATATTTGTTGCATTCATGAAGAAATTTCTTAATTTAGTAAATAAAACCAAAAGGGTTGTAATTGGGATATTATCCGGTACTTCAGTAGATGGAGTGGATGTTGTTTTACTAAAGATATCCGGAAAAAATTTTGCAACAAGAATTAAAGTAATAGATTTCAAGACCTACCCTGTCAGTTCGGAGTTAAAAAAGTTCATTATTGAATGCTCTTCAGGTAAATCCGGTAATCCGGAAAATATTTGCAGATTAAATTTTATGGCCGGAAATTTGTTTGCAGATTCAGTTATAAAGCTCATAAAAAAAAATAAGCTCCTAACAAAAGACATTGACTTGATCGGATCTCACGGGCAGACAATTTTCCATTACCCATTTAATCATAAACTATATAAACTAAGTTCGAAATCAACACTTCAGATAGGTGATATTTCCGTTATTGCAAATAAAACGGGTATTACTACTGTCGGTGATTTCAGAACAGGAGATGTTGCAGTCAATGGCGACGGCGCTCCTTTGGTTCCTTATCTAGATCAGATACTGTTTACAGATAAAAGAAATAAAAGAATATTAATAAACATAGGCGGAATAACGAATCTGACTGTTCTTGGAAAATACGGTGATAATAAAAAAGTCATCGCATTTGACTGTGGTCCCGGAAATATGATGATCGATTATCTTGCAAATAAATATTATAACAAGAAGTTTGATAAAAATGGTCAGATTGCTTCCAAAGGTAATGTAATTGATGAAATGTTAAAGAAGATAATTAGCGAAGATGAATTCTGCAGAAAAGCACCTCCAAAGTCTACAGGACGTGAATACTATTCCGAAAATTTCATTAACAGTATTTTAAATAAATTTAAAAAAGCAGATCCTTCTGACATTTTAAAAACATTTACTGAATTTACGGCATTTGCAATTCATTACAATTTGAAAAAAATTAATGTGGACATTGATAATGCAGAATTAATAGTAAGCGGAGGCGGCGCTAAGAATACTTTGCTTATGAAATATCTTAAAGAATATTTTAAAGGAAATACTGTAAGGACTATGAATGATCACGGGATCAATTGCGATAACAAGGAAGCTGTTTTGTTTGCTGTACTTGCAAATGAACTTATAAACGGCGAAAAAACAAATATGCCTTCGGTCACAGGATCAGACAGAAAAGTTTTTCTTGGTAAAATTAGCATTGCATAAAATATTATGACAGACAAAGTTGCAATAGTAACAGGCGGCACAGGTGCACTTGGCAGATTCATAGTCAGGAAGTTTGCAGATGAAGGACTGAGAGTATATGTGCCCTCAAAAAGTACCGAAGAGTTCAATAAAGTCTTTGATAATTCCCATGAAGAAAATTCAGAATATTTTAAACTTAGAAAAATATACTGTAAAACGTGTGATGCCGTAAATGAACAATCTGTGACTGAGTTTGTGGAAAATGTTGCAGCTCTGGAAAAAGGAAAAATAGATATTCTTATAAATACGGTCGGGGGAATATCCGAAGCTTCAGATGTTACCGAACTGGCAACCGAAGATCTGGACAAAATGCTGAATCTTAATTTTAAGTCAGCATTTTATTTCTCAAGAGAAACTGCAAAAATAATGCTTGGAAATGATTATGGAAGAATAGTTTCTGTCGGAGCTATTGCCGGTACAGAAACAACGCCCGGCAGATTTGCTTATTCTATTTCCAAAGCAGGTGTGATCAGCTTAATGGAAACAATGAGCGAAGAATTGAAAGATAAAAACATAAGGTGTAATACAATTATTCCGGGAATTATTGATACACCTTCAAACCGTGACTGGGGAAGCGAAGAAGACATTAAGAAATGGATAAAACCAGAAGAAATATCTGATGTAATTTATGATCTTGTCTCAGATAAATTTTCAGCATTGAGGTCAAGCCGCATTAAATTGTACGGTTCATATTAAATTATTTATAAAAATATACTTATAAAATAAATGAAAATAATAGTTACAGGTGGTGCTGGATTTCTTGGTTATCATATTTCTCAGAAAATTAACCGTATCACTAATTTCAATGAATGTGTTTTTTTTGATATAGCAGAATTTGAAACAGGTGAATATGATAAAGATATAAAATGTATTTATGGTGATGTCAGAGATAAAAAGCAGATGGATGAGATCACAAAGGATGCAGATGTTGTGATACATTGCGCTGCCGCTTTGCCATTATGGAAAAAGCAGGATATTTATGAGACCAATATAGACGGTACAAGGAATGTACTTGATAGTTCTTTACGAAATAAGGTTGGAAGAGTAATTCATATTTCTTCGACTGCAGTTTATGGAGTGCCGGATGTACATCCTCTGTATGAAACTCATCCGAGACATGGAGTAGGTCCTTACGGAGAAAGTAAAGTAGAGGCAGAAGAAGTATGCGAGGAATACAGAAGCAAAGGACTTCCAATCAGTATATTAAGACCTAAGAGTTTTATAGGAACAGCAAGACTCGGAGTATTTCAGATACTTTATGACTGGGTGGAATCGGGAGTAAAAATACCTATAATTGGTAATGGTAAGAACAGATACCAGTTGTTTGAAGTTGAAGATCTTGTAGATGCCATATTGCTTGCATCTACTTTACCTCTGGAAAAGATCAATGATACTTTTAATGTAGGAGCAAAAGAGTTTAAGACTGTGAATGAAGATGTAGGTGCAATGTGTGAATATGCAGGGACAGGCGCAAGAGTGATGTCAACGCCGGCGAGTATTATAAAACCAATGCTAAGGTTTTTTGAAATATTGAATATATCGCCATTGTACAAATGGATTTACGGAACAGCAGATACGGATTCATTTGTATCGATTGAAAAAGCGCAGACTCAGTTAGGCTGGGATCCTAAATATTCCAATTCTCAGGCATTGATAAGATCTTATCAATGGTATCTTGATAATAAACATACAATACAACAGGGAACGGGTGTAACACACAGAATAGCCTGGAAACAGGGTATTTTATCCTTCTTCAAGAAATTTTTATAAATTTAATTTTTTAATGTAATGAGGAAATTTATACTGGATATAAATCCTTCAACGGGAGAGTTGATTGAAAAGATCAAATGTTCAAGTCCCGGTGAAGTTTCGTCAGGAGTAAAGCTAGCAAGAAAAGCTTTTAAAGTCTGGAGTAAAACGCCGTTGAAAAAGAGAATAGCGCTGTTTAAAAACATAGCAAGAGATCTTCATAAGGAGAAAAAAGAGATAGGCGATATTATTACGAAAGAGATGGGGAAAGTTAACAGGTCAGCAGTCGGAGAATGTGAAGGTACTGTTTATGCCATTGAGGAAAATATAAGACTTGCAGAAAAAGCAGCGGAGACTGAAATATTCAAAGAGGATAATTTAATTACCGAGCTTCACAGGATGCCTTTAGGCGCGGTAGCAGTAATTACTCCGTGGAATTTTCCAATTGGAATGCCTGAGTCTTTATTGTCTCCGGCAATATTGATGGGGAATACAGTTGTTTTTAAGCCTTCAGAAAACACACCATTGGCAGGTAAGGCAATTTATGAGATATATAACAGATATTTACCAAAAGGTGTTATCAATCTTTTACAGGGAGCTGAAGAAGTAGGAGAGCAGATCATAAATTCTGATATAGATATGGTAGCATTTGTCGGATCTCAGGCAGTCGGTAAAAAAATTATGGAAGCATGTTCAAGAAATTTAAACAGACTTGTTCTCGAGCTCGGAGGAAAAGATCCTATGATTATTCTTAAAGATGCAGATCTTAAAAAAGTCGTTCCTTATGCTGTGCACGGATCTCTGAGAAATTCGGGACAGGTATGTGTTTCTGTTGAAAGAATTTATATTGAAGATAAAATAGCGCCGGAGTTTGAAAAACTTGTGCTGGAAGAAGTAAAAAAATACAGAGTCGGTGATGGATTTGATGATGTGGATATGGGACCGATGGTAAGTGAAGCTCAAAGAAATCATGTAATTGAGCAGATAGATGAAGCTAAAAGAAAAGGAGCAAAGATCCTGCTTGGCGGAGAGAAAATCGACAGAGAAGGATTTTTTATTGAACCGACTGTAATAACTAACTTATCTGAAAAACATGATATCATGGTCACTGAGACTTTCGGACCTGTGATTTGTATTCAAAAAGTAAAGAGTGGTGAAGAGGCAGTAGAAAAAGCAAATAAATCGGTGTTTGGTTTGGGTGCAACAGTATGGACTAAGAATTTTTCGAAGGGGAAAAAAATAGCTGAACAGATCGAATCCGGAATGATAGGAGTAAATCAGGGTATCGGAGGTGTGTCAGGAACTCCATGGGTAGGAGTCAAACAAAGTGGATTTGGATATATTGGTTCAGTCGATGGAATGAGACAGTTTACCGTACCAAAGAAGATTTCGTACAAAAAAAAGTAAATTCTATACAATTTTAGAATTAAACAATGCCTCTGCTATTGTAGTAGAGGCATTGCTGTTTAAATTGTTTTCCAAGTTATAAAACGTTTTAAGTTCATCCCAGTTTTTTCCTATCTCAGTCTGATTCGGGATCAGGAGATCATCTATGATTTCTTCACCTCCCGCAAAATTTAACTCACATGCAAACAATTTTTCAGGGTTTTTATAATCAAAAACCGGCGGACCAAATCTTCTGCAGATCACAGGTCTTGCTTCATAGATCATACAGCTTCCGTTTACATCCAGTGCCGGGCAGGGAAGTTTAGGTTTGCTAAAAAACTCAACCGACTCACTTTTGATCTTACTTGATTCATTTATATAATTTTCAGCTTTATCTTTCAAAGCTTTTTGCTTTTCAACACTTAAATTACTGAGATGAACTTTTATTACATTTGAATCCAGTTCAGTGATCCTGAATATCTGATAACAGCATTGGGAACAACCATTTTTACATTTAATTTTTTCCCCGTACTTTTCAACATTTCTTTCATACTCATTTTGAATTTGTTCTGTCAGATCAATATATCTTTTTACAATTTCTTTTTCATCTTTCATGTCTCAAAATAGAAATTAAAATACATTATTGCAAAACAGAATTTAATTTAAAATTGAAACGGAACAGTTACTTTTAAGTTAAAACCTCTTGCAGGTGCCATTGCATAATATCTGTATCTGCTTAAGTGGTCAGTATATTTTACATTACTAATATTAGTAACTGAGAGATCCAGAGACGCAATAGCTTTTGAAAGTATGAAATCACATCCTAATCCTGCTTCAAGCAAGGTATATCCGGGAGAAGCTGTTTCAAGTGGGTCCACTTCATTTTGAGCTGATACAATTTTAGCTGAAAAATTAAAATAAGGATTATACAGAGATCCTAAATTCTGTTTCTGAAATTTTACAGATAAAATATTTTTTGCAGGAGGAGTATATGGCAAAGGTTGCAATGTCTGATCATTTTTTGTTTTTACGAAATCACCGAGAAATGTAAAAATAATCCACTCAGCAGGCTGAACTTGAATATTGTATTCATAACCAATAAATGAGCTGGATGCCTGTGTAATATCATATATCTGAAATCCACTTGCTGAATCAGTAATTCCGGTCGGTGAAGGATAAATGAAATTATTAACCTGATTCCTGAAAAATGAAATTTCAGCATTAACATATCGTGTTCTGATCCTTGTACCGAGATCAAAATTTAAAGAGCGCTCAGGCTCAGGATTTAACAAAGAATCCTGAGCGATCAAACCTACGTCATATCTTCTTGTTCCTTCGTGAATACCGTCTGCATAGAGATCAAACTCTGAAGGTGGTCTCCATCCGCTCCCTATGTTTGTGAATATATCAATTTGATCCATCGGTTTGTAAACAAGTCCTGCAGAACCCGAGAAAGAATTGAAATTCAGATCATTAGGTGATATGACTTTTGATGGATTCCCTTCTTTATCAGTCTCGAAAATTGTTTCTTTTATGTTCTCATTTTTAATATCATATCTTCCTCCCATAGAAAATGTAAAATGTTTTATCTCCATTTTTTCCATGAGATAAATACCGAAGTCATATGAACTGAAATTAGGAATCAGCTTTTCTTCACCAAGTGTTTGATTGTTTTGTGTTTCAAGAGAAAGACCTGCAGACCCTGATATAATGTCTGTAATATTATGATTCAGTTTCAGATCAACAGTCAAAGTTTTTAACAACAGATTCAAAGAAGATTCATTTATTGATTTTTCCTGTATTGATTCAAATTCTTTCCTGCTTTGAGTCTCGTAGGATAAAACAGGTTCAAGCTGCAAATTCTTATTAAAATATATGTTACCTGTCGTTTCGAAATGATTTGTTACTAATTTTTGATTTGGGGTAGCATCCGGATCCTCTAACGGATTTTCATATAACTGTAATTCCCTGTTAAAATTCTGATATGCAGCGCTTAATATTCCAAAAGATCCTTTATATCCGATTTTAACTCCGCCTTCAAATTCCCTGTTATTTGTATTTGATAAAACTCCACCCTGAATAATATCTTCGCCTTCAGGAGTATTAATTATAAGTTCACCTTCCGGGGTCACAATGTTGCCGCCTTTTCTGTATCCTGCAAAACCTTTGATCCCAAAATTTGTTAATCCATAGCCTATCATTAAATTTGCAACGGCTTCTTTGTTCATAGAAAAACCATTGAAATCAAAATTGCCGTATATATTCGGCTTTTTAGAATCTGAAAATTGAATCGGTTTTGAAATTATGTTTATGACTCCTCCAATCCCGTCTGCACCGTACATAAGACTTGCCGGACCTCTTAAAATCTCAATCCTGTCGAGATCAAAAAGACTGATCTCAGGAGCATGTTCATCTCCCCATTGCTGTGATTCATGCTTAACGCCATCCTGAACTACAAGGACGCTTTGTGAAGTCATTCCTCTGATGACAGGTTTCCCAATTGAATTACCGGTAGAGAAATTATTTATTCCGGGAATATTCTGAATGGTCATGGCTATATTTTCATTGCGGACTTTACTTAATGTTCTTGCAGAT
>JAGPCH010000350.1 GCA_018058125.1 Ignavibacteria bacterium
ATATAAATGAATTTACTTACGACAATGTAAAATTCGGATTATCGGTATATTTTTAAATTAATAAATAATATAAAATGAAATCTCTCTTAATTCATTTAACTGTTTTAATTTTCTGTTTCTGCTCTGTTCAGGGCTTTTCTGCTCCGGGTGGTAAAAATCAAATTGCAGACTCAACAGCTAAAAAAGAAGTGAGCAACTCTTTAAAAAAAGGGATGTGGGCTATACAGTTTGCAATAGGAAGTAATTTTAACATCACCAATTTTGACGGCATGACATTTTCATTAAAAAGTCAGCTTTCGCCAAACTCCGCACTGAGACTTGGATTCAGAGGGAGTTACGAAAAAACAGAAAATGATACAAATACAGCTATAAATGTTATTAATAATTCTTTTGGAGTTAATTTGGTCTATATGTATTATCTTAATCCCAAAAAAGAATTCAATATTTACGGTTACGCAGGCGGAACATATACTTACAGAGGTTATTCCAGACATACTGAGTTTTCAGATGATAATAATTATCAATGGGAAACCGGAATACTGCTCGGCGCCGGCGCAGAATTTTTTGTATTTGAGCAAATGAGTCTTTTTGCTGAATACAGTTATAAGTTTTTATTTGGAAAAAATGAATCTAAATCAGTAAGCTCAAATGATCCGGATGATTATATGAGTTCTTATAACACAATTTCATTAAATCCTGATTATGTAAATTTTGGATTGTCGGTTTATTTTTAAAGAAAAGGAATGACATTTGGGAATTGATTTGATTTTATTTTTTGGATCCGCCGCGGCGGATTAGATCTTTGATTTAAGATCCTTTTTTGGATTAATTATTAAGAGTTGTTAATTGAACATTGTTTGTTGATAATTATATAAAGACATTGAAGAAAACTAATATTTAGCTTAAATTTTTTTAAGATAAAAATAAAAGTTATGGAACTAACAATAAAAATAGAAAATAAATATAAACTGACAAAAGTAAGAACTTTCCTAGAAGAAAATTCAATAGAGATCGTTAAGGAAGAAACCAATAATGATAATAAAGTTGTAAAGGACAATGTTAAGCCCTTGATACAATTTTTAAAGAATATTAAAATAGACCTGCCCGATAATTACAAGTTTGATAGAGAAGAAGCAAATGAAAGATAGGATTTTTCTGGATTCTAACATATTGATTTATTCTATAGATAATCAGAAATCTAAAATAGTCGAAACTATCATAAATTCGGATTGCTAAATATTTATAAGCACTCAGGTTGTTAATGAATTTATAAATGTCTGCTTTAAGAAAAAATTGTTGGGTTTCAATAATACTCTAGAAGCTTCCAAAAAATTTATGAGCAGTTTTAATTTATCCCAAATATCCGAAAATACAATTTACAAAGCATTTGAGATTAAGGATAATTATAAATATTCTTATTATGATTGCTTAATCATTTCTTCGACTTTAGAAAACAATTGTGATAAGCTTTTGTCCGAAGATTTACATCATTCTCAAAAGATTGAAAACTCTTTATTTATAGTTAACCCTTTCATGAAATAAAATTCAGAATACAGTTTTAAAAAATTTTCTGAAGTTTTGGATTTTGGATTTTTGATTTGTTTTAATTTGTAATGATTTATATTTAAATTTACTCAATAACCAATACACAATACACAATACCCAATACACAATACTCAATACCCAATACACAATACTCAATACCCAATACTATTTAAAAATAGAATACTGACCCGATGATTTGGATTTATCTTTTACTGACTTTGGCTCCGGTTTCTCAAACTTATTTTTTTCAGATTGGATCTCATCGCCATTCATGTCAACTGGTACAGCTCCCTTTTGAATTAAAAGTTCATTAGCATTTTTTTCTCCTGCTTCAGGTTGCCTCACAAATATTTTCCTTCCTTTTCTCAAGCCATCAATGACTCCCGACCAGGTCCCGCCAGATTCTCCTGATTCGGCAACATAGATCTCTTCTGCAAGTCCATAAATTAAACTGTTCCTCGTCATCGCAAGTTCAGTTCTCCATGGTGCTTTCGGATGAAATGTACTCAATACCAGAACATTTCCCGACACAATGGGTTTGTAATATTCCTTATATCCCGACCCGAAAGTTAAAACCCCCTGAGGAAGCACTATGATGCTTTGCCCATTATACTTTATCGCCGAGTCAAGCGCCTGTTTATCAACTCCTTTTGCAAATCCGCTTACAACCGGTTTAAGCTCTTTACTGACTTTCTTTGCAATGATATCCGTGAATTTAATCGAAGTTTCGTTTGCATCTCTCGAACCTACTATTGCTACAGACTTTTCTTTCAATATTCTTTTATTCCCTTTTACATAAAACACAGCAGGACAATATCCGGGCTTGTAATTTTTCTTAAGTATTTCGGAATAATCTTTTGATATAACTGGTATCAGTTCAAATCCCTGATTAAACAAATTCTCAGCAAGAAATGCGTGATTCGGTAAATCCTGTTTTGCTTTCAGAATATCTTCAGACTCTTTTTCATTAAGTCCGAATTTTTCCAACCGGTCTTTCTCGGATAAATTAAAAAAGTCTTCCAATGTTGATTTATACTCGTTATATATTTTATCAAGCAAATCATTTAACCGCGAATATCTCCACTTCGGAAGGTGAGCAATTGCAATCCAGTATGCTGCGTCTTTGGAAACAGAGATGTTTATCATAATACATCGCCTCCGATAGTTTTTGCGATTACCAGCGGAATTATTTTCCCTGCTCCGCATTTTGTCAGATATTTCCCTACCTCCTTTATAGTCGCTCCGCTGTCAAATACATCGTCAATCAGTAATATTGACTTTCCGCATATCTCCTTTGGATTATTGTATCTGAAAGCGCCGGATACATTATCCTTTTTCAGATAACTGTTTTCAAATATCTTCTGCTCTTTTGTAATTCTGTTTTTACTTAATCCGTGTGACAAGGGTATGTTTAGTTTTTCAGATAATTTCACTGTAAAATTTTTAACAAGATCGCCTGAAACTGCAGGCGGAACATAAACCATCAGATCAAACTTTTCACTTCCCAGTTTCATTTTAAATGTCCTTACCATTTGTTCTAAAAAAAATTCCGGAAAGTCTTCCCTCGACTCATACTTGCATTTATGTATTACATCTCCCGTATTTGAAAATCCATAAAAAGATGAAGCAAATCCGTTTTGAAGATTACTTCCTTTGGATTGAACA
>JAGPCH010000351.1 GCA_018058125.1 Ignavibacteria bacterium
GTCAAGAACTCTCGGTCCGGGACGGAACATAACATTCTCATCAATAAAAATAACCTTTCCATTCTTTACTGCATTCGTCTCACTTAGTTTGGATGTCAGCTCTTTTCTATAGTTTATGAGTTGTTCAGCATTAGAAGTATCTGCCGGAAATACTATCCAGTCAGGATTTTTCTTTAATACATCTTCAAAACTAACTGAAGGGTAATCTATAATTTCATCTGAATAAACATTTGTAAGTCCTGCCAGACCGGTGATCTCATTAATAAAAGTCTTACCATTAGTCGTCATTAAGGGATTGATCGATATAATGATCATTGAATTCATATCGTCCTTCGCTGATGTATCAGAAATAACCATCCCTTTATTTAAAATTTCAATCAGAGAATCAGAAGAAGAAATATTGCCTGTGATACTCCCAAGATCGGATACCATTTTTTTTATGCCGTTTATATCCTTTGCATTAGAAAGAAATAGTTTCAGTCCGAGATTTTTAAGTGACTGATAGGTCGGGTTTGAAGTGTTTTCAACATTTATCAAAACCAGATCAGGATTTAATGAAACAATCTTTTCATAATCAGGACTCAAATAGCTTCCGGTATTTGCTTTGGTCTTAGCTTCAGGCGGATAAGTACAGAATTCGGAAACACCTGCGAGGAGTGAATCTGCGTGAATTGCATAAATGGTTTCGGTGATGTTAGGGGCAAGAGAGATTATTCTTTTCGGAATGGAATCGAAATTGACCATTACTCCGGCATCATCCGGGATTTGGGATTGGGGATTTTCGATTTTTGATATTGGATCTTTGATTTTTGATTTGTCGGTACAAGAAAATAAAATCAAACAAAATACCAAACATGACAGAATTTTGAATATATAAAAAAAACCATATTGAGAGAAACTGATTTTTGAAATTTTCAATTTTAATCAGGTTTTTAGCTTTTTCTTTTTAGCGGCGGGGAAGAGGACATTATTAAGAATCAGTCTGTAACCCGGAGAGTGAGGGAAATTCATAAGTTCGGTTTTAGGATCGCCGACTGCATGCTGATAATCTTCAGGATCATGACCGCCGAAGAAAGTGAAAGTTCCTTTGCCGTAATTTCCGTGAATGTATTTCACGGCATCAGTGCCTTCATTCATCCCGAGTATTGTTACATTCTTTTTAAGAAAATCTTTTCTGAATCCAGTAGTCTGTCCGAGAAATCCTGAGATAAGTGAGGTATGATCCTGTGTCAGCATGGAAGGAACGGGGTCATACTTAGCAGAGAATTCAACAAGTTTGAAGTTATCATTGAATTGTCCATAAGCGAGAAGTTCGTTTGTCACATCAATATTAGAATATTCATAGACATAAGGATTCATATCAACCGTAAAATTCTCAAAAGCAATCGTTTCGGAAAAATCCAGTTTAGAATTAGCATTCGGATCAGCCGGATCGCCGTCATACATTACTTCGCATATATCAGTGTATTGAGCAGCGAGAGCAATGTCATAAGTATCTGTCGCGGAGCACATAGTAAATAAGAATCCGCCGTTGGCAATATATTCTTTGAGTTTCTTTACAGTGGCAAGTTTGAGTTCTGAAACTTTGCTGTAACCCATTTTAGCTGCCATTGATTCGTTGATCTCTTTCTGAGCCATATACCATGGAGCTGTGCCGTAGGTAGCGAAAAACTTACCAAACTGTCCGGTAAAGTCTTCGTGATGAAGATGAAGCCAGTCATAACCTTTCAGACCGCCTGTCAGAACCTCCTCATCCCATAGTTTATCATAAGGAATCTCTGCGTATTCAAGTACAAGCTGAACGGCGTCATCCCATGGAAGAGCATTCGGCGGTACATATACTGCTATCTTCGCAACTTTCTCAAGACGGACTACATCCATGTTATTTTTATCATCTTCATCTTTTACTTCTGCATAGATCTGAGCAGTCATAGTTCCGTCCTGCAGTTCATAGGAAACACCTTTTGCTCTGCATTCATCCTCAAGTGTTTGAGAATAATTAAACAAAAAAGAGCCTCCTCTGTAATTTAAGAGCCAGTCGAGTTCTTTATTGTTAAGCAGATGTCTGTATGCAATACCGTAAGCTTTCAGATGATCGGTTTGAGAAAGTTCCATGGGTATTAATAACTTTACCTGTGAAAATGAAGGAGTTACAAAAAGGATAGAAATTAAGAGTATTAAAAAAATTTTGATTCTGTTATTATTCATATAATTGAAAGGTAAAATTAGTTTTAAAAAGATGTTAAATCAACGTAATTGATAAGTATTATTTTGATAAATATCATTATTCTAAGTCAGTGAATAGAACAACCACTATTTATGAAAATTTTAATTCTTTTTTAATCTGTTTAACTTGTAAAATGGATTCCCGCCAGGAGCACGCGGGAATGACAATTTATTTATAAGTTTCTAATTTGTTCAACTGATTTAGTACAATGCAATTAACTTTAAAAAAGTTTTATACATAAAAATTTTAATATTGATAACACTTGCAATAGAAACATCATGTGACGAGACATCAGCTGCTGTGCTTGAAGGAGAGAAAGTATTGTCAAATGTAATTTCTTCACAGCTCTTTCACACTAAATTCGGAGGAGTGGTGCCGGAAGTTGCGTCACGGGAACATTTAAAAAAGATATCGGAAATTACAGACGAAGCTCTTAAAAGGTCAGATAAGAAGTTATTTAATCTAGAGCTTATCTGCGCTACATCTGAGCCGGGACTAATAGGGGCTTTGCTTGTTGGATTAAATTTCGGCAAGACTCTATCATCTGTTTTAGATATACCGTTTGTACCGGTCAATCACATTCAGGCACATTTATATTCAAATTTTCTTTGCGGACAGAAGACAGAATTTCCGTTTTTGGGATTGATAATTTCAGGCGGACATACTTTACTTATACTTGTAGAGGATTTTTTTAAACATAAGATAATAGGAAGTACCGTTGATGATGCGGCAGGCGAGGCTTATGACAAAACCGCTAAATTGCTTGGGCTGGAATATCCGGGCGGAAAGCAGATTGATGATAATTCAAAAAAAGGAAACAAAGACTTTCACAAATTCCCGATTTCACACCTGAAGCAAAATGATTTTGATTTTTCATTCTCCGGGATAAAAACCTCAGTGTTATATTTTCTCCGCGACATAGATTACAATAATATTAAAAACGATAAACTGCTTTATGACATCTGCGCATCATTTCAGGAAA
>JAGPCH010000352.1 GCA_018058125.1 Ignavibacteria bacterium
GATTATCTTTTCTTAACATAGGGACGCATATCATTGACTTTGTTCTGAAATTGGATTTGATATCAAACTCTTTATTGAATCTGGGATCCTCATAACAGTCTTCTATAAGTAAAGGAACTCTTTGTTCGGCAACCCATCCTGCAATCCCTTCTCCTACTTTAAAACTTTTCTTAATAACTTCCCCGCCCTTTTCACCTGTAGCAATTTCGAAATATAATTCATTTTCCTTTTCATCATAGATCAGGAGAGAACTTGCCTCCGCTTTAAGAACTTCTTTGCAACTTTCGATGATTTCATTTAAGAGCAATTCAGGACTTTTAATTTCTGAAATTCTCTGAGAAATCTCAAAGAGATAATTCATTTCTTTCATCAGATCCTGAATTTCAGGTGTATTATTATATTCAGCCATATATTATTAAAAAGGATTCATTGGGAAACAAAATAATAATTAAATTCTTTGATAAATATTCAAATTTAAATTTATTTTGCTAAGTTAATTTTCTAAATTGTCACTTATGGAAACAAGCAATCTTCAGAACAGGATATACATTACCGGTTTTTCCCTTATAGTTATTATGACGGTAGGAACTTTCGGATATGCCTATATTACTAATTATTCAATTGATCTTTTTACTTGTTTTTATATGACAGTAGTTACTGTTACTACTATTGGCTATGATGAAATTATCCCAGTGAAAAATTTTCCCTGGGGCAGAGAATTTACGGTGTTTCTTGCTTTTATGGGAATAGGGGTTCTCACATATTTTGTATCTACGATAACTGCAATAGTAGTGGGAGGACAATTAAAAGAAACAATTAAAACCAGAAAAATGGAAAAAACTATTGAAAAATTTCAGGATCATTATATAATCTGCGGAGCAGGTTCGCACGCCATCCATATAGTTGAAGAGCTTAATGTTACCAAAAGAAAGAGTGTTGTCATTGAGATTAATCAGGATATAATCAACACTCTGCTGCTGAGTTTTCCGAAACAGGAATATTTGTTAGGAGATGCTTCCCATGAAGATAATCTTAAAAAGGCGGGAGTTGAAGCTGCAAATGGATTATTCGCAGTTACAAATAATGATAATGATAATCTCGTAATTTGTCTGATGGCGAGGCGATTAAATCCTAAGGTCAGAATTATCTCATTATGCAATAGTCATTCAAATGAATCAAAGATAAAACTAGCCGGTGCAGATACCGTCACTTCTGCAAATTATATCGGAGGAATGAGAATGGCTTCGGAAATGCTGAGACCATCGGTTACTCATATGGTTGATAAAATTTTAAGTGATAAATATGAAACTCTCAGACTGGAGCAAATTATTATCTCTGATGATTTAATTGGTAAGACAAGAAAAGATATTAACATAGAACAATTTAAAAATACTCTGCTAATAGCAATTCAGTCCGGGGAAGATATTACTTTTAAACCGAATGACGATTATATAATACAGAAAGGAGATCTTCTGCTTGTGCTTACTACTCCGGAAGAAAGAATAGCTCTTCAAAATATCAAATAACATTAATTGAATTTTATGAATCTACTCTAGTCTTTTGCTGAATCTCATTGAGCTTATTGTCAGAATAAATACTCCCATGAAAAACAGGATAGTGAGCTCTTTCCAAAGATTATCAAAACCCAGTCCTTTTATAACGATACCTCTTATTATAATGATAAAATATTTGAGCGGAATGATGTATGTAATGTATTGAATGATCTGTGGCATATTCTCTATCGGAAAAGAAAATCCGGATAGAAAGATCATCGGCATCATTACAAGAAACGCTGAAGTTATCATTGCCTGCTGCTGAGTTTTAGAAACGGTTGATACAAACAATCCCAGTCCCAGTGTGGATAGCATAAAAACAAAAGTACATAAAAACAGAAAAAGCAAACTTCCTTTCACTTCTATTCCAAACCAGAATCTCATTACTGATAAGACAAGTATCACGGCTACAAAACCAATCATAGAAAAAGGTATGAGTTTACCGAGTATCATCTGATATGGCTTTAGCGGTGTTACAATAAGTTGCTCCAGAGTACCGATCTCTCTTTCTTTAACTATAGCAAGCGATGTCATATTAATTGTTATTATGATTAGTATAAGTCCCACTATACTCGGCAGAAAAAAATTTCTTGTAGAGAGATTCGGATTATACCAAACTCTCGCCTCGGGAATTACAGAGCTTACAAGATTTACTTTGATTCCGGATGTCTGTAGAAATTCCAATGATATGTTTTTTGAATATGCTGCCGTTATGTTTTGTATGTAACCTGCTGCTATTGATGCTTTATTTCCGTCCGAGCCGTCAAGTATTAGCTGAATATCAGCAGTTAGCTGTTTTTGAATGTCAGATTCGAAGTCATTTGGAAGTACAATGCCTACAAACACTGTCCCGTTATCAATCAGTTTTTTAAGTTCTTCATAACTTTCCGGATAATGATTTACTGAAAAATATCCTGACTCTTCTACACTTCTCATATATTCCCTGCTTGATTCTGATCTGTCAAGATCGAGCAATGCTGTATCAGCATTCAGAATATCCCTGTTTGCCGCATATCCCAAAAATATTAACTGAATAACTGGAGCAATCAGCACCACTCTGAACATTTTCGGATCACGAAAAAATTGTATAAATTCTTTTATAATAAATATTTTAAGAATTTTCATATAATTATCAAATTATCTTTTTTATTCATTAAACAATTTTTTATTAAACTTTATTTGATTTTCTAATTCTTCTTGCAGCCAGAAGGATAAAAATTACCGCAAATCCCATTAAATACAATATCTGTGTTCCATATACTTCGGGAGAAACTCCTTTTATCAGAATATCCCTGAGCAATATTATAAAATATTTTGCCGGTATAAAATTAGAAATTATCTGAATTGGTAATGGCATGCTCTCTATGGGAAAAACAAATCCTGATAAAATTACAGTCGGGAGCTGTGAAATAAGCTGCGCCATCTGAAAAGCTACCTGCTGTGAATCCGCAAATGTTGAAATTAGGACACCCATACTCAACGATGCCAGTAAATAACTCATTGTTCCTAGAAATAAAAACAGATGACTGCCTTTCACTGTCACATCAAACAATATATTACCCATTATCAATATTGAATATGCAATCACAAGTGAAATGATAAGATAAGGAATGATCTTTCCAATGATGAGTTCAAAGGAAGTTACAGGGGATACA
>JAGPCH010000353.1 GCA_018058125.1 Ignavibacteria bacterium
GTACGATAGCATCTACGCCAAGACTGATGATAGGACAGGGAACAATTATTGCAACCGGCGCTATTGATTATCCGGCGGAGTATCAGGCTGTGACAAGCGAAGTAATCACAAAGCTTGGATTAAGCAAAATAATGAACATGACGAGTACCTATGATCACAGAATAATTCAGGGTGCCGAATCGGGATTTTTCCTGAAAAAAATAAGCGAGCTTTTGCACGGACAGGAAAACTTTTATGAAGAAATTTTCAGGGATCTTGAAATTCCAATGTCACCAGTAAAATGGCATGCTGACATTAGCGCAGAACATGATCTCGATTCTGAAAAGATAGATGGAATCGAAGAAATTGAAAAACAGGCAAAGGCAATTCAGCTTATAAACATGTACAGAGTAAGAGGTCATTTGCTTGCACATCTTGATCCGCTTTATCTTAAAGTGAAGCATCATCCTGAGCTTGATCCGGCAAATTACGGATTTACGGTCTGGGATTATGACAGAGAATTTATTACGGACGGACTTGCCGGATTAAGAACAGCACCATTAAGAGAGATTCTTAATATTCTCAATCAGACATATTGCGATAAGATCGGTGTGGAATATAAACATATTCAGGATCCCGTTCAGAAAGACTGGCTTCAGAAAAAAATGGAAAGTAATAAAAACACTCCGCGATTTTCCGGTGAAGAAAAAAAGCATATTCTGTTTAAGTTAACTGAGGCAGAGAATTTTGAAAAATTCATAGATAAAAAATACATAGGTCACAAAAGATTTTCACTTGAAGGATCTGAAACAATCATTCCGACGATAGATTATCTGTTGCAATGCAGTGCAGAAGATGACGTAAATGAAATAGTAATGGGAATGGCTCACAGAGGAAGACTAAATGTGTTAGCCAATATTATCGGAAAATCCATGTCTACAATATTTTCAGAATTTGAAGGTCATATTGACCCAAGCTCAGCGCTAGGTTCGGGTGACGTAAAATATCATCTCGGGGCATCAGGTGATTATAATACAATAGGCGGTGTAAAAATAAAGGTATCAGTTGCATCCAATCCTTCTCATCTTGAGTTTGTAAATCCTGTAGTAGAAGGAATAGTAAGAGCAAAGCAAATGAGGACTAATGATGAAGACAGGGATAAAACAATTCCGGTTTTGATTCATGGAGATGCTGCAGTAGCAGGTGAAGGAATAATGGCAGAGACTTTAAATCTGTCTCAGCTTCACGGATACCGAACCGGCGGGACGGTCCATATTGTGATCAATAATCAGATCGGATTTACGACTTCACCGTTAGATGCGCGTTCGTCACATTATGCAACTGACGTAGGCAAGATGATCCAGGCGCCGATCTTTCATGTTAACGGGGATGATCCTGAAGCTACAATGCTTGTCACAAAGCTGGCTTATGAATTCAGGATGAAATTTCACACTGATGTTTTTATAGATGTTTTTGGATACAGACGACTTGGACATAATGAAGCAGACGAGCCGGCATTTACTCAGCCGTTAATGTATAAGACCATCAGAAGTCATGCTTCGGTTAAGGAAATTTATCAGAAAAAATTATTAGCCGAAAAGGTAATTACAAAGGAAGAAGTTGAAGCAATGGAAAAGAAGATCTATGATAAAATGAATGAAAGTCATGAAGAGGTTCAGAAATTCAAAACAGACATTCCGCTTGCCGTAACGAAGGCTGAGATAGAAGCTGCCGAAGCCAATGTAGATACTTTTGTTTCAATTGAAAAACTGGATGAAATTGTAAAGGCACTTACTGAACTTCCGGAAACATTTAATCTTCATCCTAAATTGAGAAAATTCATAGATTCAAGAAAGGAGTTTCTTGATAAGGATAAAGACATTGAAGTTGACTGGGCGTTTGGCGAAGCACTTGCATTCGGAAGTCTGCTGCAGGAAGGGATTCCGGTAAGGCTCAGCGGACAGGACAGTTCGAGGGGGACATTCTCTCACAGACACATAGTATTAACAGATTCAGAAACTGCTGATGAGATCATACCATTAAACAATGTAGCACCAGACAAGGCTTTAATAGAACCGCTGGACAGTTTACTTTCCGAAGCAGCAGTACTTGGCTTTGAATACGGATATTCAACTGCTGATCCGGTTACACTTGTGTTATGGGAAGCTCAGTTCGGAGATTTTGTAAATGCCGCACAGGTAATTATTGATAATTTTGTTTCAAGCTCTTATACGAAATGGGGACTTCCGAATAATCTGGTTCTGCTTCTTCCTCATGCGCAGGAAGGCCAGGGACCCGAACACTCGAGCGCCAGGCTTGAGAGATTTCTTATATTGTGCGCTGATAATAATATGATCGTTTGTAATCCATCCAATTCTGAACAGTATTTTCATTTGCTCAGAAGACAGACAAAACACAAAAAAAAGAAACCGTTGATCATTATGACACCGAAGAGCTTACTCAGAATGCCTGAAGCAAAGTCGAAAAAATTTGAGTTTACTAAAGGAATGTTTGATGTAATAATTGATGATGAGGTTAAAGACAAAGATTCGATAAATAGAATAATTGTAACAAGCGGAAAAGTCTATTATGATCTGTTAAAATACAAAAATGAAAAAAATATTAAGGACACAGCAATAGTCAGACTCGAGCAATATTATCCATATCATACAGAGATAATGCAGGAAGTATTAAAATCATATAAGAAAGCAGACGAAGTGGTATGGGTACAGGAAGAGCCAAGAAACATGGGAGCATGGAACTTTCTTGCAATACTTCTTAATGACGATCTTACGAATCATCAAAAGCTTTATTGTGTCTGTCCGCCGGCAAGCGCGAGCCCTGCAGCAGGTTCATTGAGCAAATTTAATGAAGAGCATAATGAAGTTCTGAGAAATGCTTTTTCAAAAGATATTGTGCCGGTGTTTAATTAAGTTACTAATTTCTTTAAAGCTCATCCTGGTAGATTTAGGGTGAGCTTTTTTTATTTCTACAGTTAAAAAGACTGATTACAAATTAATCAAATTATTCAAAATGAATATTAAGAGATCTGACCATAAAGATATTTATTATGGTGTAGAAGTATCTGATCCATACGAATGGATGGAGGATATGCAGAGTGGGGAAGTAAAAGAATTTATTGAATACGAGAATGGGCAGACGGAAAAGTATTTGAGTAAAATACCATATAGAAATAAGATAAGATCGCGGTTGACTGAGTTAGCGG
>JAGPCH010000354.1 GCA_018058125.1 Ignavibacteria bacterium
ATCAAGAACGTTAAAGGAAGAGGATAATCATAAAATTCTCCGTAAACATTGTATACAATTTATTTTCCTTAAACAAAAATAATTAACTGATTTTTTAAAACTAAAATTCTATTTTCAAAAACACCAAATATTTCTGATTTTCTAACTTTAAAAACTAATCATTATGAAAATTTTTACATTTGTTTTCGCATTCCTTATGTTCTCCGGAATGTATTCAATCAGTAATGCTCAGCTTATGGGCAGCAAAACAATACCCGGAGACTATCCAACTATTGCTGATGCAATAGCAGCATTAAACGGTCAGGGAGTAGGTACTGGAGGAGTTACTTTTAATGTCATATCCGGGCACACGGAAGTGTCTTCTAATCTTGTCATAAGTATTGTGAATGATCCTCCATCTTCATCAAATCCGGTGGTTTTCCAGGCAAGTTTTCCCAATGCAAGCGGTGCTTCAAATCCTTTAATAACGGCTGCACCCGGTTCATCAGCAACTCTTGATGGGATCATTAAATTTTCCGGCACAGACTATATCACATTTGATGGTATTGATCTGCTTGATCCTGTATCAAATACAGGTGATGAAAGAATGGAGTGGGGATATGCTTTTTTCAGAGCAGATTCTGCTGACGGATCTCAGCATAATGTTATAAAAAACTGCAATATAACTCTTCAGAAGATCAACACCTCTTCAATAGGAATTTATGTAATAAATAAAGACACAACAGGAGCTACCTTCGCTGCCAATAATCCGTTAGGACTTAACAGCTTCAATAAATTTTATGGTAACAATATCTCAAATGTATATAAAGGGATTCATGTAATTTCTTCTTCTGTAAACAGAGATGAAAATAATGAGGTCGGTGTAAACGGATTTGATGCAAACAACATTTCAAACTTCGGAGGAAGTACTATTACTTGCGAAGGTATCAGATGCGAAGGTCAGATAAATGTGAAAATAAATAATAACATAATTAATGGAGGGTCCGGAACTTCCGGTTCGGCTGCTGTTTACGGGATTATTGCTACTTTATTCGGTGCTACAGCTACAGCCCCGAGTTATGAGATAAGCTACAATCAGGTAACTGTTTCAGCGAGTGTAACATCCCAGGGAACTTATGCAATCAGAGCTCTTGCTACGGCTGATAAAATTTATATACATCACAATACAGTAGAAAACTGCAATGTAATTCAAAACACCACTACCTTTTCAGCGATTGTACATGATCCCACCGGAGTAACAAATGAAGCTTATATTCATGATAATATTGTCAGAAATAATTCTCATTCGGGAACAGGAACTTCTACTTTACTCGGTCAGCCTTCCGGAACAGTGACCAATCTGTATATATTTTCAAATCAGGTTTATGGAAATCAAAAGACAGGGATCGGAGGAACCATGAACTGTATAATTGCAGCTACAGCCTCTATCAATTGTGATTCGAACTCAGTTTATAATAATTCAATGCCTAATACTTCAGGAACTTCAGCAAGCAATGTTTACGGATATGTTAACACAAGCAGTCCTGTCAGTGAGACTGTATTTGATAATGAAATATATAATTTAACAGTTGGCGGTTCAAACACTTCTAATTCATCACTTGTAGTAGGCATACGCTCTAATGCAAATGCAGCTACGATAAAGGATATTTACAGGAATAAAATTTATTCATTAAATGCTGTAAGCGGATCAAGTACAACCGGTGGAGTTTTTGGAATATATAGCTCTTTAAGTAACTCTGCAAAAATACATTCCAATCAGATCTATGATATTACAAATACTGCTCTTAATTCATTGTCCGGCGGAATCTGGGTATCTTCAGGATCAGGTATTGAAATTTATAACAACTTTATTTCTGAGATAAATGCACCGAACTCTACAAATGCAAACGGTGTAATCGGAATCAATATTACAAATACAACTGCAAACAGCACAGTAGGTATTTATTATAATTCTGTTTATCTGAATGCAGCAGGAGGATCTACATTTGGTTCTTCAGGTATTTCTGTAACATCAAGCGCGACATCAACTTCGGGGGCTTTAACAATGATGGATAACATATTGATAAATCTTTCTTCTCCCGGAAGCACAAGCGGTGTGACAACTGCTTTCAGAAGAAGCAGCACCAATTTAGGAAACTTTGCTTCATCTGATTATAATGATTTCTATTCCGGGACTCCATCAGCTAACAGATTAATATTTTTTGACGGTACAAACAGTGATCAGACACTTGCTCAATACCAGGCAAGGGTTTCTCCAAACGATGCAAATTCAAAATCCGTTGCAGTAAATTTCTTTAATGCAGTAACCGGGGATCTTCATTTGACAGGCGCATCAATAGGTGATATTGATCTTGCAGGAACTCCGGTGAGCGGAATTACAACTGACATTGACGGTACAATAAGAAGCGCAACAACACCATATAAAGGAGCTGATGAAAGTACGCCTTTCGTTTTTCCGACTTTAAATCTTACATTAAATCTTGAAGCTTGTTCGCCTATGCAGGATACTGTTGCGGTTTTGATCAGAAACACAACTGCTCCTTATGCTGTAATAGATTCTCTTACCGGATATCTCAGTCCGTCAGGTACAGTTTCCATATCATATCCTAATGCAGCGAATGGTGTGAGTTATTATATTGTAGTAAGACATAGAAATTCTATTGAAACATGGAGTAAATCCGGCGGTGAAATGTTTACAGCTAATATACTTAATTATGATTTTACATCTTCCGCCTCTCAGGCATATGATAACAATCAGGTTTTAGTTGGAAGCGAATATTCTCTATATACAGGTGATCCTAATCAGGATGGAATTGTTGATCTTTCAGATCTGGTATTGATTTCAAATGATGCAAGTAATTTTACAACCGGGTATGCTGTGACAGATCTTAATTGTAACAGTATAGTAGACTTAACTGATCTTATTTTTTGTCAGAACAACAGCTCAATTTTTGTTTCGGTTAAGAAACCATGATCAATTGGTTAACTGATTAATTGGTTTATTGGTTTATTGGTTAACTGGTTAATTGGTTTATTGGTTATATAGTTAAATAAAAATGGGTTGAAGAAAAACTTCAACCCATTTATATATTTCATACAAATGATTTTATTAACTCAACTCACTATACACACTCTACACACTCTACACACTCTACACACTCTACACACTCTACACACTCTACACACTCTACACACTCTACACAC
>JAGPCH010000355.1 GCA_018058125.1 Ignavibacteria bacterium
TTCTGTTTACAATATTGATTCTTAATGTATCCGTGATGCCGCAGACGTCGGATAAATCTCCGGTTGATCCATGCTATGATCAATCAGATCATAAAGTCAGTTTCATCACGACAGAGCCCGGAGTCGCTCTCGAAGTTCTGGACTGGGGTGGAACGGGTGATTACCTCGTTCTGCTTACAGGTCTCGGAGACAATGCTCATGTGTTTGATAATTTTGCATATCAGTTCACCGACCTGTTTCATGTGATAGGAATTACACGGAGAGGATTTGGGAAGTCGGACAAACCTGAAGACGGCTACGACGAAGCAACGAGAGTCCGTGATTACATAAGCATTCTTGATCAGCTAAATATTTCCAAAGCCTCATTTGCAGGGCATTCTATTTCATGCGGGGAACTTTGTGTGATCGGATCAGAGTACGCTGACCGTGTAAATAAACTTGTCTTTCTCGACGGGCTTGATTACGGAGAACAGAAGAATTTGAAACAGCCTCCCGGTCCGGATTATTCGGATGAAGAAATCTCGTCACTTGACAAATTCATGGCAGCACTTGTACGGTTCAATGGTTACCGTGAACCTAACCCGGCGATCTGCGATTTATATACAATGGACAGCGAAGGCAGGATCACAGGTACGGTATCGCCTCCTGAAGTCACTGCTAAGTTAATTGAAAGTAATGTTACATCGGACTTCAGTCTTATCACCGCTCCCGTTCTTGGAATATTCGAAGCATGGACTATCAAAACTCATCCCCAATACTATTATTATCTCAGCAAGGAAAAGCAGGCTGAATTTGACAACGCATTTGCGCCGATCTATGAATGGAGAGAAAGACGTCTGGGAGAGTTTCGTACTCAGATAAAAAACTGCCGTATCATAGAAATGCCGGACGTCAATCACTATGTTTTTATAACTAAAGAAGCTGATGTGGCGAGAGAGATGAGGGAGTTTCTGACAGGGAAGTAATGAATGTTTTCAGTTTTATGATCTCTTATTTTAATCACTTCCGGAATAAAGAATTACAAAAATTCTATAAATCTATCCCGAATTTTAAATCTTGTAATGGTGAGTTCGAAGCAAATCTGATTCACTTAAAAAATTGTTTGTCATAATTCTCAGCTTCCTTTCTTCCGAAAAATCCGTTTGAAAAAAGTTCATACTCTCTTTCAGGAATATTTTTCAGTTTAACATCCGGATCTTTATCTTTTAAACATATAACTAAATCCGGGTTAAATTTTGAAATGCTGTATACATGATCCTACATTGAATGTCCCTGCAGGGAAAAATCTTCGGAACGGAATTAACTGTTAACATACATTTGCTTAGAAAAGCAATAAGTCAGTTGAAAATTAAATTCAGCAAACATATATTTTCAAAATAATTTTATGTACTTTTTTCGGTAATTAAAAATAATAGCAGTTTGTCTTTGATATTATGAAATGTAAGATTGTTGATTTTTTAAGGGAGAAAAGTAAAGTAACTGATGAATAATTTGAGTGAACCGGCGGAGACCCGGGGGCGGGAGATTTATTTATTATTGCGGAGAAAATCAAAGGAAACTAACTATGACATATTATAAAACGGGGTAGCCGAAAACCGAACAGAGTAGGCAGTTAATTTCAAAACGAAAATTAAAATGGCAAACGAAAAAAACATTCAAACAGTCCAGCAGGTTTACGCCGACTTTGGCAACCAAAATGTGGAAGGTGTACTAAACTCTTTTACCGATGATGTAATCTGGAATGACGGAAATAAACCGGAAATTCCTTATTCAAAAATAAGAAACGGGAAAGAAGAAACTTTGAGCTTCTTTATGGAATTGGGCAGTACACTTGCTTTCACGGAATTTACACCTCAAGAGTTTTATGCAGACAATGATGCAGTACTTGTAAAAGGTTCTTTTGCGGGAAAAGCCATTGCTACAGAAAAATCATTCGCATCTGAATGGGTACATATTTGGAAATTTCGTGGTAACAAAATTATTAGTTTTCAAGCGTTTAATGACACAGCAGGTATGATTGAAGCTCTTAAATAAAATAGCAGATTATCATAATCATCTCGACTTCTTGGATAAAGTAACACGAACGAACAACAGGGGGTTTGTGATAGCGGAGGTTCCGTTCTTTACAGACAAATTTATGCAAGGTGGAAAGTTTAGTTCTCCGAACAAAGTTTAGTGCTGAAACTCCCGCCATCGCAAACCTCCCAAAACGTCGTCTCCTGCATTCTGAGATTAATCAAACATCAATTTATAAAGAACTATGAGTGCATTTCATTACGCCTTTAAAGTAAAAGACCTCACCTCAACACGTAAGTTTTATGCCGGTATATTGGGCTGCAGGGAAGGAAGATCAGCAGAGACCTGGATAGACTTCGATTTTTTCGGAAATCAACTTTCCGCACATTTGAGTGATAATATTCCGGAACTGGATTATTGCGGAACTGTGGATGGAATAAATGTACCAATACCTCATTTTGGCTGCTTACTGGATATTGCTGAATTTAAGAATATAAAAGAGAGACTTGAAGCAGAAAAAATTGATTTTATTGTTAAACCGCAAAAAAGATATGAAGGAAAAGCAGGTGAACAATTAACAATGTTTATTTTTGATCTTAGCGGAAATCCTATTGAATTTAAAGCATTTTCGAATGAAGACGAAGTGTTTTCAAATTATACAAGAACAGACAGCTAAATTGCCGTTTACCATAGCGTTCTCACTCCTCAGAGACTGGCTGACCGGGAACGGAAAATACCAAATGCATCATAATTAACTGTTCATTTTCAGAATACAAATAAAAAATATAAATCATGAACGATCAAAATGAAAAACTTACCGAAAAACTTACCATAGAGCTACACGACAACTTTTCAAAAGATAATTTCAAACGGTGTCTGGAGCTGGCGCATGAAGATGTGCAGGTGGTTTCCTATGCAATGGGGATGACCTTTAACGGGAAAGACGAGTTTGAAAATTTTTTTATCGGATTCAAACAGGCGTTCCCTGATTTGAAAGTGGAGCACTGGAATATTATCGCAAGCGGTAACAAGGTTGCAGTTGAGTTCTCTGCTACCGGCATACATACAGGTCCGTTGCATACACCCGAAGGAGTTATCCCTCCTTCAGGAAAAAAAGTGACGATAAATGTTGCGGAATTTCTGGAATGGGAAAACGGAAAGTTAAGGAAACTTACTAACTATCAGG
>JAGPCH010000356.1 GCA_018058125.1 Ignavibacteria bacterium
ATATTTAATGATTCCCTGTACTTCGCAACTGTTCGCCGGGCGATCTTCAAACCTTTATTATTCAATGCATGAGAAAGATCCTCATCCGAAAGCGGTTTTGATTTATCCTCGCTGTCAATCAATTCTTTCAATGTAATTTTCACTTCAGAATTTGATACGTCTTCCCCTTCGCTGTTTGATAATGCCGTGGTAAAAAACGATCTCAGTTCATGAATGCCTGACGGAGTCTGAACATATTTTCCTCTGACGGCCCTGCTTACTGTGGAAGGATCCATATGAATATCTTCTGCAATTTCCTTTTCAAATAAAGGCTTGAGTCCCGTATCGTTATTCTCAAAAAAATATCTCTGACGCTCGACTATAGCGCTCATTATCTTAAGCAATGTATCTTTACGTGAATTAATTGCATCAATGAACCACTTTGCCTTGTTGAAATTATTTACTATGAATTCTTTGGTTTCCTTATCGAGCTTGTTAGTTTTATCTTTATAAAGTTTTCTGTATGCCCTGTTAATGCGAAGCGAAGGAGAGTTCCCGTCATTGAGCATAATTTCAAAATCACCTTCATTTTTCTTAATTATAAGATCGGGAATAATATAATCCTTTGCAGATATCTGAACATCATTTCCCGGTCTTGGATTAAGCTTCTGAATGAATTCAAATATCTCTTTAACATGCTGAAGATCTATATTCAAAGATTTACTTATGTTTTCATATCTCTTTAGACGAAGATCTTCAAAATGATTCTCAATAATATCAATTGAATTCTTTTTTAACTCTTCATCATTTTCAGATCTCCTTATCTGTAAAATGAGACAATCTTTAAGACTTCTGGCAGCAATGCCCGGAGGATCGGTTTTTAGCTGAATGAATTTCAGGGTCTCTTCAAATTCCTCTTTGGTAAAATCTTCTTTTTCAAATGCAGTACCCGTTTTTATTTTGTTGAGATCTGTAATAATATCTTCATCCGCATCCGTGAGAAATCCCTCCTCATTCAGAGACCAGATAATTTCCTCTCCTATAAAAATCAACTTATCAGATAAACCGGACAAATGAAGCTGCAGATTAAGTCTGTCTTTTAAAGAATTACTGTATTCAGAAGCAATTACAGGTTCATAGTTATCTTCCTTTCCGCTGCCTGATACGCTTCTGTCAAACTCTTCATTATCAAAATATTCATCCCAGTCATATTCTTCGTCACTGTTCTTTTCCTTTTCGGATTCATAATTTACATCATCTTCATCGATCTTGGCTTTTTCCTCATTTATATCGGAACTTGCCGCGTCATCACTTAAACCTGCTTCTTCCTGTTCATATTCACTTCCCTCTTCAAGCATTGGATTTAATTCAAGCTCTCTTTTTATAATGTTGTCAAGCGACAGCAAAGGGATAGCCAAAATATTCTGCTGCATTATTATTTTCGGAAGTGTCTTTTGAGTTTGTTTCTGTGATAAAGACTGATTTAACATTATAATACTACTCTCTTTATAATTTTATTTATTAAAATATTTATTTTTCAGATCAATATAAAACTGCTCACCGTATTCTCTTACAAGAGCATCTTTTGCAAATTCAAATATTGTAACGCCATCTGCCTTGCCTTTGGACAGCGCATCTTCACATTCGCTGATCTCTTCATACTTAAGTACATTTCTTTTCTTACCTGAGATCCTTACCGGAAACAGATGACATGAAATCGGTTTTTGAAAAACAGTTTCATTATTAAAATATGCTTTCTGAAAAGCGCATTTTGCAATTCCCTCTTCATAAAATGAAAATATACACTCCTCATCATTTACACTTTTCAGTGAATAATCATCTTCCTTTCCTTCTATTACTCCTTCGGTCTCAATGTGATGTATATTCACAGGACTGAGATACTTTTTAGCAATTTCAGTATTGCGCTTAATGATCTTCACTTCTTCATTCAGTAAAGGAGCGCCGCCGGCACCTTTCAATGTACAGCAAGCTCCTTTGCATTTTGATACGTCACAGGAAAATTTTATATTGAAAATTCTGTCATCAATTATATACTTCTCTGACATCAGACCCTCATGAATTTTTTTCCGGGCATCTGCCTGACCAGATTTTTAAACTCCAGTGATAATAGATTAACAAGACATTCGGATATACTCAATCCTGTCGATTCATTTAATATATCAATATGTACAGGCTCGTATGTCAAATTTTCAAATAAAGTTTTTTCCGTTCTGTTAAGATCTTTTATGTCTGATTCAAGTTTTTTCAGTTTAGCATCGCTGACCTGCGGATCCCTTTTCAGCAAAGGTTTTAATTTTGCATCAAGCTCTGTCAGTATATCCTCAATACACGTTACAAGCTTAGCCTGTCCGCGCTTGATGATCTCATTTGTTCCTTCTGATTGTTTTGAGTTAATGTAACCCGGAACTGCAAAAACCTCTCTGTTCTGATCAATTGCAAAATCTGCAGTTAATAAAGAACCGCCCTTTATTCCGCTTTCTATTATTATGCTTCCTAAACTTATTCCGCTTATTATCCTGTTTCTTCTCGGAAAATTAAGCTTTTCAGGTTTTGAACCTATCGGAAATTCTGATAAGACAGCTCCGTTTTCTATTAATTCATCATATAATTTCCTGTTATCATAAGGATATATAACATCTGCTCCGCATCCAAGCACTGCGTAGGTAAGATTTCCCTGTTTAATGCATACTCTGTGAACTATCGAATCAATTCCTCTTGCAAATCCGCTTACCAGAGGTATTCCTTTATCTGACAGCTCTTCCGTAAATTTTTCACAATTATATTTACCGTATTCGGTCGGATTTCTTGTTCCTACTATGCTGAGCGAATATCTGTCTAATTTACTGACCTTGCCTTTCATAAAAAGCAAAGCCGGAGCATCATATATTCTTTTTAAATTCTCAGGATAATCAGCATCTGATAAACATAGAATATTTATCTTCTTATTCTCAGCCAGTAATAAGAGCTTGTCAGATCTTTCTTTAATTCTCTCTGACTTTTCTTTAGCTTCAAATATTCTTTTGGCAATTATTTGATCTACGCCATCTATTTTCCTCAGATCGGAAGGACTGCAGTTAAAAAAATCATAAGGCTCGGGTAATCTGAGAATAATGTTCCTTATCCTGTTATTGCCAAGATTATTTACATTCATCAAAAAATAAATATATCTGATCTTCTCCCTGTCATTCATGATTACTGCT
>JAGPCH010000017.1 GCA_018058125.1 Ignavibacteria bacterium
GCTGTATCCATGGCTGATAGATGTCAATCAGCTGCATATTCTGAAAACTTGCTTCTACACCGGCTTTAAGTCTGTTCTTCGGACTGAAGTTATATACATAATCAAATCTTCCGGAATATTCTTCCACGTAGTGATCATGCCATGTATAAGGATTTCCCACATCATAAAATCCGTCTCCGGGGATAAGTCCGGTTCTCAAGCTGTCAATATAATAATACTGAAACGGAGGACGGGTTACGTCAATCGGTTCCTGATATTCATCCCAGTTAGTTCCGTTTGCATCAACCCTTAATGTGGTATAAAATTTATTTAACTTAATTTCATAAAAACTTTTAGGACTAGTAGTCTGACTCCAGTTTATGGTATTAAAATAACTGTTCTGTGTATATGTCAGCGCATTGTCCAAAATATACTGAAAATCATACTGATAGCCGGGTGACGGTTCCTGATATTCAAGATTCGTTTGTAGTGTAGATGAATTCTGGTTGATCGATACAGACTGATTAAAAGAGTACGCTAGTTTCATCGTCTCATTAAGTCTCCAGGTAAGTTTACCCAGCCAGTACCATGCATTATCCTGTCTCGGAGCAAATGACGTTCCGCCAAAAGTAGATGAATAGACCTGAGTTGCTTTTTGCCCTCCTTCATTAACATAAAATCCATCGGATAAACCCATAAAGAAACTACCGAAAAGTGTTATCTCTCCGGGTGTTCTTATATTTAATGCCTGTAATAAATATTTTGTAATTGGTTCAGGACCGCTCAGATTCATTTCCAGGACATCAGTATTAAAACTTGTTCCTGAATTTTTACCTGTTCCGAAATTATCCCTCAGATATGACAAATAAAAATTAACGTCATTATATTTTCCTTCCTTAGTTCTGACATTTACAACACCACTGGTAGCCTGACCATATTCTGCATTGTATCCTCCTGTTATGACTTCCACTTCTTCAAGTGAATTTGCAGATAGCTGAAGTCCGTAACCTGTACCGGAAAGCGGATCCTGAACTGATACACCGTCTATCAGATAAGAATTCTCATAATTTCTCCCCCCTCTGATGTGAATCTCATTATCTTCTTTAACTACTCCAGCCTGCTGGGTTACAATATCAGTTACATTTGAAACTATTGATTTATTGATGTCATCTGACGTAACGATATGGTTACTGCTTGTCTGTTCAATATCCATTAATGGTCTGTCACCGACAACTTCAATTTCCTGATCAACAGTAAACGAAGTTGACTTCAATATTATATTAAATTTTTTGTCTTCGTTAGCCTTGATGTTAAGGTCTGTATACTCTACTGTCTTAAAACCTTCTGTTTCAACCCTTAACGTATAATTGCCCGGTTCTATATTCTCAATTTTATATGTCCCTTCAATATCAGATAAGGCTCCGAGATATGTACCAACAAGTTTCAGAATAACACCGTCGAGAGGAATTCCGGAAGAATCAGATATAATACCGCTCATTGAACCGAAATTTTCCTGTGAATATGATTGAGTAGAATTAAATAAGATCAGTAATAATAAAGCTGTAAAAATTTTTTTCATATAACGTAAACTTTTAATGTTGAAAAACCCGTGCAAAATTTTGTTTGATATTTTATCATTAATTCTTTTACTATAATATTCGTTTATACAATTTAAACAACATACGATTCTTAAAACCCGGTAAACCTTTACTGCCTTTTTAAATTATTTATTTAATGTAATCCAATATATTTAATAGCCAAACTCTTCTATGAAAATCCTTCTGAACAGATCTTTTGAAGCCTGCGGATTACTGTTCATCGAATATATCGGCAAAGCAAAATAGATCGTCTTCGGAGTGGCAGGCGGAGGCAGATCTTTTATTCCGACATTGATGGTATCAAAACAACCCTGACCTACATATAATTTATAAATAACTGTTGCCGTTGTGACCATTAAACCTTTCAAACCAAATATGCTTGTACTCATGCCTATTACCGGATAGCTCATATCAGTATTTATCAGGCTCGTATTGGATATCGGAACCGAACAGCTTGTCACACTGTCTATCGGAGCAAAATTAATATATCCCGGATCTATCTGAGTAGACACACCCTGAAATCCCGATGCAAAAAATACTTTACCACCGCTTTGAGTATAGAAAGGAAGCGACTGCCGGGCGAGATCAAAATTGGCAGCTGAAGCCACCGAACCGTTACCGCCTGTCCAGAATACTATATCATACAGTTTTAATGTTTCAATGAACATTGGATTAATTATCTTTGGTATCAAAGCTCCGCCGTTCGATTTAATATCAAATATGTCATATTGAATAGTATCAAAGGCATTATTGAAATAAGGAGTAGCAAATGCAAGATCGTTGGTCGTCAGATCTCTTATCATTAAAATCCTGGAAACATTTGGTCTTACATACCATGTCGCAGATGTATCAGGCATTCTTATGATCGGACTCACTGCTCCGGCATTATCTTCTGCTCTAAGATAAAATACGTTATTTGAATTAATAACAAGTCCGCTGTCTCTGGTCAGAGTAAGCAGATTTGTAGTCCCCGGAATCCTTCTGAAATTATTGGTATCGTTCATTGAATACTGATAATATCTGATGGTCAGATTACCGTCTGGATCTGATCCCGTCCATTTAAATGAGGCGATTGGGAATGTTGTGTCCGGAAGACTTGTACCCTGATCAAAAGTGACCGAAGGGGGAGTATTAAGTACGGGATATAAATTTGTAGCAGGAGTTGGATCTACCAAACCTTTATCATCAACTGCAGCGACGAAAAATCTGAACGTGCTGTCTTTTCCGTTTATGGAAAGCAGAAATGTACTGTCATTTCGTGAAGTATATCCCCAGTTGACAGAATCAAATGAAATTAAATATCCTTCTACGATTCCGTCCGGATCGTCACCCCACCAGTTTATTCTTTTCAAAGTAGAACCAGGCGCTATGGTGCTGTCGGGATAAATTGACAGATGAGTATCCGGCGGTAGATTTTCTGCCGTACTGCTTGAAGGATCACTGCAGGAATAAAAATAAATCCCTGCTGATATTGCCATTAAAAGTATTAATGCTCTGATCATGAATGTTGGTTATAAAAAAAGTTCTGACAGTTACAAAAAATAAACATTTTATTTCTGATCACAATTGAAATTATGGTTTGAAACAATCTTTCTTTAAGGTAATATGCTAAATAAAATTTTTAACAAAGATTTATTATTGCTTAACTATATTTAAATTAACTATAATTGAAAATTTCCCTGATCTGGAAAAGAAAATGATGAAAGCATTTCAATTTGGAAAATGTACAGATTAAAACATAAAAACTTTTCAATAATAAAAACAATAATAACTCAGGGCGGAATAATTTCACTACCCTGAGTTATTAAAAATAAAACTTACTTGATTAAAACCATTCTTTTAGTACTTACAAAGTTTTTGCCGGAAGTATTGTTAGCTTCAAGCTTATAGAAATAAATTCCGCTAGATAAATTGCTTCCGTCAAAATTAAATGAATAGCTTCCTGCTGCTACAAAACTGTTTACAAGCTGAGAAACTTCTCTTCCAACCATATCATAAATCTTCAGAGTTACATTACCTGAAACAGGTAAGTTGAAATTGATCTTTGTTGTAGGATTAAACGGATTCGGATAATTCTGCATCAATGCATAATCATTTACTATTTCAGTACCGAGACTGGAAATGCCTACCGGTGTAACTGTACCGAAATCCACATTCTTTCTTGGTGTAAGTTTATAATTGCTGAATGAGAAATACAATATACCTTCTACATAGGATATCTTATCATTCTTTGTCAATAGAATGTTTGGAGATACACTTCCCAAACCATCCCAGTTATTTGAATAATTATGATTTCCGTCCTGAAGTTCTATTCTTGCATCAATGTTGGATCCGTCAGATACCAGTAACTCACCGTAGTTTCTTCTGAAAGTAGTATCAATGAGCGGTTCTGAAGTTGTACATGAAATTCCTGTACCTGCGTTTATACAGTTGATAGCAACTTCAGTATTAAATCTCAAAAATACACTTTCCCATTTCTCAACTTCAATATCTCCGTCCTGTGCTGAATTAGGGATCTGAGCCGTACTTAATATCTCTGCAGGAGGCTGAGCATTTCCTGATGAGATCATTACAATATTAGTAGGAGTTACAATATTAATTCTTGTACATCCGAAATTTTCTTCGACTGTTCCTTTTACTCTTACTCTATCTCCTTTACGCAATGCATCCGTAGGTCCGCCTGCGATCCAGATTCCGCTGTATTCACCTGTACCGTTTTGAATGTAAACTCTTCTCGGGGCAGTCTGATTACCGGCAGAGCTCGTAAAGTTAATTCCCGGAATATCAGATGTATCTGCTGTTACTATTCCTTCCAGTCCTCTTACGTCATAGCCTTCATAAGCAGAACGGCCTCCGTTATTCGGGCAATACTGAACATCCTGAACGCTCATGGAATCATTTGTTCTTACTATATAGAACAGTTTGGATCTTGATGTATCAGACGGCAATAATTTTACACCGCTTTGATTATCTTCTGCACGGATTATATATTCTACTTCAGTACCAAGTGAAGCAGGAGGCATTTTTGTTGAGTAAATATTTCCTGCAACTAAATTCATATTTTTACTTGTGTAAGGACCGCCATTGAATCTGTACATTACAGACATGTTTTGAATTGTAACAGGCGAATCTCCCGGATCAGTAGCCGTAACAGTTACAGTTACGCTGTCTGATGGTGTTGGCACTCCCGGATTTCTGATCGGGCTGGAAAGGATTGGTGTTGCATTTCCGAGACTTAGATCATTCGGATAGATTGGTACTATTACATACGGCAACTGACTTCCAAATGCTCCTTCGTTATTGGCATTGATAATAACACCTCGGATAGAATTAACAAATGTTCCGATAGATGGAGCTGTCCATTGTCTTAAAGTATCTCCTGAGGGCGAACTTGAAAACCAGTTTGAAAAATCTCTCATATACATTTTGTTGCCATTTTCGTCAATGATACTGAATGGCTGTCTGTTTCCAATACCTGCAGCAGTAGTGACATTTCTTATCTCTACATACATTCCTTCATATTTTTCACCATCTACGTAATTGATTGTACCTCCGTTTGGATAATCACCAATTGCAAAATCGGTTATTGCTACCTGCTTTGGTTCAGGTCGTTTCGGAGAGTTTCCAAGTATGGAAATAGTATATCCGTTGGCTGTATCCAATGCTAATTGTGTCAGTGTATTTGAAAAATTATTTCCTGAAGTTGCTCCAAATTCCTGAACTACACCTTGAACTCTGATTAAAGCTCCGGTATCAATAAGATCAATAGCTGTCTGAGGACCTCTCGAACCCTGACGAATAACTATTCCTCCGAATAACCCGTTTGCTGTATCCTGTACATAGCATGTCCAGCTGTTGGATCCTCTCATCATTGTTCTGAAATCATTGTTTGCCGGAGATACTCTCGGCGGAGCTACTACTCTAGCAACAAATGAAACTGAGTCATCCATTAAATCAGATTTATCCCTTCCAAGCGCTAATGAGTCGCTTGGTTTAAACTGGATCTGCTGAAGCGTGACATTTGTAAAATCACTGTTCATTATACCAAATCCCAGTGAATATATGACAAATGCGGAAATTATAACTAATGGTAAATATTTTAGCTTTTTCATTTTTTTAATTTATATTGAATTAATTTTTTTATTTTATTTTTTAAATTTAATTTTTTTTTTACTAAAACCTAAAATTACCTAACACCTAATTCCTATCACCTAATACCTAATACCTAATACCTAATACTTAATACCTAATACCTAATACCTATTACTTGTAAACATGAACATTATTTTACAATAACAAACTTTCCTTTTTTCACCTCTCCCGAATTATTATCTTCTACAGTAAAAAGATATAATCCTGACGCAATAGCCTGGTCACTTTTTGTGACGAGATCCCATGCATGCTCACCACCGGCAAATTGCTGGGTTCCGTTAGTATAAGTGTTGAACCACTCAATATCTCCGCCATTATACACCGCTGCATCATGATAAAGCTGATCGACAAGATCACCTGCAAGAGTCCAGATAGAAATGGTACACTTCGATGGCAGATTAAAAAAGTAAATTTTTCTTAACAACTCTTTTTTGTTTCCGCTTCCGTCCCAAACTGCACTTCCATAATAGGGATTCGGATAAACCCCGATCTCAGCATCAGCATTATTATTTGCCTGCGTACCGACAATTACTCTCTGAGCATTCGATAAAATTGAACTTTCAAGCGACCCGAGATTTTGAGCTATGCTTCCTTTATCAAAAGCAGTTACTGAATACACATACTGAAAACCATTTAGTTGATTTGGAAAATCAAAAGTATAGTAATATGCGGTAGTATCTCCATCAAAATATTTAGGTTCCTGAAGTTTTATAAAATTAAAACCGGTATTGTTGCTTACATTATTGCGAGTACTGTCAAATTCACCGACAAGATTAAGAAGTGTTGTTAAATCCTGATTCAACCCCAGGTCGCTTCCGGGATTTGTTCTGTATATTCTGTATCCTTCAAAATCTTCAAGATTAGATATAGGATCAATTGATTTTTCAGCATTTGCAGCCCAGTACAGAGTTACGTTTCTGTCACTAATAATTGTCTTTGTTTTGGGAATATCGGGCGGTGATGGAAGTTTGTAATCGTTATCATATGCGCTTTGAGCCCAGCTTGCGGCAATATTGAGATCATTTCTCTGATAAGATGAATCCCATGTTGTCGGATCGTTTCCGGTTTTTTTTGCACAGACAACTGCAAACACAACATTCAGCGTATCCTGAATATATCTCAATGAATAACTGCTGTTATTCTCATTTCTGACAGGACCATAAGATACAAGCGTTGAACGGTTGCTTGGAGTATGTCTGAGTACATCAAGTCTTGAAGGTATAACAGTCGGATTATGGATAGAATCATTTGGATTGGTTTTTAGATATCCCTGAAGTTTTTGATATTTACCAGCACCATCAGGAGCTGAGCTATTATCAACTGTTGGTGAAAAATACAATGGATCTGTTGTGTTTCTGAATTGCCAGATCGTGAAATGAGTCTTGTCATTTATATATTCGTTGGCGGGACGTGGAGTAACCCCAAGTAATTTAAAAGCTACATATGTATCAGTAAATCCCGGATCCCCGTCATAATCATATTCATAAGCCATTCTGTATGAGCTGTCATAACCATCTGCTCCCTTACTGTAAAATGCCGAACCGCCGGGAGGAGTAATGTTTGTATTTCTTACAACTCCGTCACACCACATTCCTACATAAATACTGTCTATGGGCTGATTAAATCCTCTGTAGCCAATATTTACAATTTTATAATTAAGTATTACCCAGTTGTTTGCAAAATTGAAATTATAACAGTAAGTTTCCAGAAGAACTTTATAACCTACAGGTAAATGATCCTGAATCACTGTACCGTTATATGTAATGTTTGTATCAAAAAATTCGCAGACAAAATCCTGATGAGAAATTGCGTCAGGTCTGTAATTTGGGGATGTCTGTAAAGAAGATCTTTCAAGAATTGTTGAGCTCGGAGCATTTGTAAATTCAAACCCGGTTGTGCGGTTTGAAGTTGAAACATCGACAGCAGCAGTAGATACGCTGATTATACCATCTTTCACTCCGCCAATCCAGATACCTCCGATAAAAAGATTTTCTATTCCGGATTCTTTCGGATACTGGCAGGATGGCTGTTCCGGAAATGAAGAAAAACCGTTTCCAATAGTTCCGTAGTTTGTAACTGTTAATCCTATGTTCCCTACATTTGTATATTTATTATTTATATCCTCCTGTATTTCAAGCGGGCTGTAAAATGCCGTTATAAGAATGGATAAAATTGTTATGGAAAAGAGAAAAATTTTTTGAATATTTTTTACTGAATAGTGTCGGTCTAAGAGCTTCTTGTAAGCTGGGGTCATTTAAATAAAATTATAAATAATGATTGAATTTTTTTTGAAATTTAAGACTTTTAATGATAAAAATAAAGATAAAGAATTTAATGGATTGTTATTTTTTTGATGAATTATAAAGCCATTTTAAGATTATTTATTAAGGTTTTGTATAATATTCTACATTTACTTTTGACGGAATAAGATAAAAAGATTTTTTTTGTAGTTGTTTGTAATTTTTTTCCTGCATCAGAATTTTAAGAGAGTCATATTTGCTTTTGTCTAAAGCGCTGTAGTCCGAGATAACCCACACATTGTTATAATCGTTCAAATGTTCCAGTGAATCTATCTGCATTTTGAGATCCCATCCCAGCACTGTTGGTTTTACAATTTTAGTGTCGTTATGCTTGACAAAATAATCTATGCTCCAGCCCATAAAATGCGGCTCAGCAATGATCTGATCTCCATCACGGAAATTGTTTTCCAGATAGGAAATGATTTTTCTGTAATCATTACTCTTAAAATTATTACTAAAGTTAATATAAGTCCCATAGCTGCTGATAAGTATAAGCAGAGTACACAATATAAAAGATGTTCTTGGCTTATAGAATTTATAAACAAAATAAACCAGTGCAATAAATAAATAGGGGAGTAATATGCTGAGATACCGGGATAAAACCAGACTCTGCCTGAATGAGATGATTAAAGCTTTGAAAAGCGGTACGATGAAAAACAGGAATATGTGATTTTCTTTTTTAGTGAGAAATGATCTCTCATTCATAATCCTGATCACTGATAAAGCAAGAAACAGGATTATGAAAATACTGAATATTGATGCAAAAAAAATCAAAGCATTGCTTTCAAATGTATAATAAGTGCTGAGGAATGTATCCTTAAAATAATCCATGAGACTTTTCCCCACCTCACGAAATGTCTGCTCAGTACGCCATGGCTGTCCTTTTGATGTCTGATCGATAAATACTCCGATCCATGGTGAATAAAATAAAAATATTACAAAAAAATATTTAAGAAAATTAAATAAAGGTTTTTTATCTTTAACGTCAAGAAAAAATTTGATCAGAACTATAAAAAGCTGAGTAAACAGAATTAGAAATGCAAAGTAATGTGTGTAAATTGCAAGAATGGAATAAAGCGTATAAATGATCCCTAATTTAATATTTTGCTTTTCAAGGAAATTAAAAAAATAAAATACGGATCCAAGACATAAGAGCAAATTAAGATTCAGCATTCTGACCTCCTGGGAATAATAGATATTCAAAGGAGAAACTGTATAAAGCAATAAAACAAATATGATCTGAAGATCACTTCCGAGAAATTTTTTTGAAAGTTTATATATCAATATTAAACTCAAAATGCCAAATAAACAACTGAGCAATCTCATTGACGCTATATTGTCAGAAAAAATATTTGTCCATAATTTTAAAACTATATAATAAAGAGGGGGATGAATGTCTCCGGCAGTAGCAGATATGATTCCGGTTACATTATTCTGAGATATTTTCCACGAGTATACTTCATCAAACCATAGGTTTTTATCCTCTATCCCGTAAATTCTTAAAACAACGGAAAGTAAAATAATAAGGAAAATAATGATCTTTGTATTCAAATTTATATTTTATTCACCGTATAGTTGAACTATTAATCTTCTGTCCCTGGGTCTGTTATCAAAATCAATAAGTACAATCTGCTGCCAAGTTCCTAAAATAAGATCGTTCTTTAAAAAAGGCACACTTAGGGAAGTTCCGATCATAGCTGATCTGATATGTGAATGTCCGTTACTGTCTCCCCAGGTTTCATTATGGCTATATTTAGAAAATCTGGGAATTAATTTATCTAGTATTTTCGGAAAGTCTTTAAGAAGTCCGGGCTCATATTCTATGGTCGTAACAGATGCCGTAGATCCTATAGAAAACACACAGCAATTTCCTTGGGATAATTTACTGGTTTTCAATATGCTCTGCACTCTGTCTGTTATGTTTAATATGTCACAATTTCCTTCTGTAGATATTACCATTTCCTTAGTGATTATTTTCATCTTTGGAGTATAAAGTTTATTCCCTTTAAAACTAATTGCTTATCCGTAATGTCAATTAGCTTTGTTCTCTTTGCAATTAAATCAGAAAGACCGCCGGTAGCAACCACGAAAATTCCCGGTTTGATTTTTCTGGCTTCATTTATAAAAGCCTCAGTTGAATAAAGTGACTGATAAAGTACTCCCGATCTTATGTTATCAGCTGTATTGTTTGTAAAAGTTTTTAAGGGAAATTTTAAAGATATGTCAGTCAGATCAGTATTGTCTGTTAAAGATTTCCGAGAAGTATTTATTCCCGGAGAGATAGCACCAACGGTCAGTATTTTATTTATTAATAATGTAAAAGTTGTTGCAGTTCCAAAATCAATTACAAGTATATTCGAACTATTATAACTGCTCAAAGCACCCGCAACGCTGCAAATTCTGTCATTACCAAGTCCTTCTTTATATTTTATTTTAAACGGCAACTTTCGATCCCGGTTTATAAACTCAGGTTTTGAGTTAGTCAAAGATAACAGTAATTTTTTAAGGAATTCTTTTTTATCTTTGTTTAAAACGGAAATTCCAATTCTGCTGAATAATTTTCCTTTTAAATAATCGGTTAGTAACAATGCTGCTTCATTTTCAAAATCAATTCCTGTATAAGAATGAGAAATTGTATTATTAACGGACACTGAAAATGAATTACCTGTACTTACTTTAATTGCGGAATTTCCGACATCAATTAATAGATTTTTCATTTTAACTAAAAAAAAATGCGTAAAAGTTTATTCTCTTACGCAATTAAATTATTCCTGATAAAAATTTATTCAAAAGGAAATTTCATTCCGGCGGTGAAAATAAAACATGACAGATTTCCCGGATCGTTTATAATCAGTTTGTATTTTCCGTCAAACATAAGTATGAAAGATGAGCTGATATTGTCAAGTTCAATTCCTCCGCCAATTATTATACTAAGTTTTGTAAAATCAAGAGAATCGGAATTGTAAAAATTCACGCCCAAACCCCCGTCAATATATGGCTTTGGACCTTTACTGTCAAACATAAATCTGGCAAGTCCCGCCAGTTCAAAATTGCTCGCATCACTTGTATTCCAGTAGTT
>JAGPCH010000357.1 GCA_018058125.1 Ignavibacteria bacterium
ATTCACTAATTGTCTGAGCCAGCGCACATAATAATATGTCATTTATGTCTGTATGGTAAACTCTCGGAACTTCATGCAGCAATAACTCCGTCTGAATATTATCAAGTTTTTGAGAAACCATTACCATGTCCTTTTCCTTCACTTCTCCTGAATGATCTTTGTCAGTACTTATTTGCTCAATATCACTTACAATGTTTTCCCAATAACTACTCTGCGACAGAAGTCTTTCGCTGCCGCTGAATTCCTTCAGTGCATTATACCATTGTCTGTATGAACTGCTCTTTACTCCAAGATCAACTTCCTCATTATTAACATAACCCGAGATCAGCATCTCCAGATCATCCAGAATTATCCTCCATGAAACTCCGTCCACAGCCAGATGATGAATTACTATCAGTATCCTGTTTTTGTCATCGCTTTCAGGAGTTTTGAATAATACAAATTTTGCGATCTCTCCTTTTTCAATATCAAGACTTCTCTGAATTTTATCCGAGTGATCATTTATCTCTTTACCAAGATCTTCTTTACTAATGTTCTGAAGATCAATGTTAAATAGTTTTCCTGTATTGAATCCATATTCCTGATCCCAGCGATTGTCATTTTCTTCATTAATATGGTATATAAATCTCAGAGCGTCATGCTGAACGGTTAGTTTATTAACAGCCTTATCCAATACTTCCTGAGTAACTGACTTATCAATTGATAATAAAACACTCTGATTAAAATGCGAAACATCAGATGTGACTCCTTCAAAATACCATTGCTGAATAGGCAAAAGTCCGCACTTGCCGCTGAGGATTCCCTGCTCGCCGGTGACTGCCGTTTCTGTTCTTTCCGCAAGTGCTGCCGACAAACTGCTTATTGTCTGATGAATGAAAATGTCATTTGGTTTAAGTTCATAGCCAAGACGTCTTGCGCGGCTCTGCACCTGAATTGTAATGATCGAATCCCCGCCTAGATCAAAGAAATTATCGTGAATGCCAACCTGCTCGGCGTGAAGAAGCTCTTTCCAAATTGCACTCAAAGCTTTTTCAGTTTCATTTCGCGGCGCAGCATATTCAGCGCTGACACTTCCGGCTTCCGGTTCCGGCAAAGCTTTCCGGTTGATCTTACCGCTAGGAGTAACCGGCAAACTTTCCATCTCTACCCATAGCGCCGGGATCATATATTCCGGTAATTTCTTTTTAATGTAATTTAAAATTTCATCTTTCCCAATCGCAAAATCACCTTCCGGAACAATATATCCAACGAGTCTCCTATTACCTATCTCATCAGCCTTTACCATAACTACTGCCTGCCTCACATATTCGCTTTGCTGCAACACATTTTCAATCTCGCCAAGTTCAATCCTGTAACCTCTTAATTTTATCTGATCATCTATCCTTCCTAAATATTCTATGCTTCCGTCAGAATGCCATTTACCAAGATCACCCGTCTTATATAATTTCGGAGAGTTACCTTTATTGAAAGGATTCTGTATGAATTTTTCCGATGAAAGTTCCGGACGGTTTAAATAACCTCTCGCAACCTGAATACCTGCCACACATATTTCACCCGGCACTCCGACCGGACATACATTCATAAATTTATCCACAATATAGATCTGCTGATTTGGATTTGGTTTCCCAATCGTTACGACATTGTGCTCTTTGATCGGATCATCTGTGAGTGATGCGCAGACAGTAGTCTCTGTCGGACCGTAAGCATTCACTATTCTGATTCCATTTGATCTGAATGTTACTGCAGTTTCAATATTAAGAGCTTCACCTGCCGAGACAATTGTCTTAATTGACGGCATCTCTTCAATAGAATCTTTTATAGTCTGTTGAAATGATGAAGGTAAGGTAACTAATTCAACTCCATGCTCATTGATCAGATTCTGAAATTTATCTGCAGATAGAATATCTTCCTTATTACAAAGCACAAGACTTCCCTTGCTAAGCAAAGTATTGAATATATCATAGCATGAAGCATCAAATCCTGAAGATGCAAACTGAAGTGTCTTCATTCCCGGTTTCAGCCAAAGCAATTCTTCCTGACTAAGTGAAAGATTCACAACCCCTTTATGTTCGATCATTACACCTTTTGGCTTTCCGGTCGAACCGGATGTATAGATCACATAGGCAAGATTATCAGGTGTTATTTCAGTCTGTAATTTCATATTCGAATGTTTGCTGATCTCATCTTTCTCCGAATCAATTTCAATAATTTCAAGATCCTTTATATGCGGTAAAATCAATCCGTTCTCAAAAGTCTTTCTGCTTGTTACAAGAAGTGAAGCATCAATGTCTTCGAGCATGAACTGCATTCTGTCCTCAGGATATTCCGGATCGATCGGAACATAAGCAGCGCCGGCTTTAAGTATTCCGAATATTGCAATTATCATTTCAATGCTTCGGTCTATGCAGATCGGAACAAGAGTTTCAGCCTTTATACCTTTATCTTTTAAGTAATGCGCAAACTGATTCGCCCGTTCATTCAGTTCAATGTATGTTACCTTTTCATTTTCATAATCAAGCGCAATATAATCCGGGATATCAATTCCGTATTCTTCGATTATATCAACTATGGTTTTTTCTTTCGGATATTTTCTTTCATTATCATTAAACTCAACAAGTAACTGCCTCTCCTCTTTTTCAGTGATCATATTCAAAGAGCCTATCTTCTGATCCGGAGCTTTTAAAATGGAAGCAAGTAATTCTTTGAAATGTGATGTCATTCTTAAGATGGTCTCTTCGGTATAAAGATCTGTACAATATTCAACATTCCCTTCAATGCCATCCGGCGTTTCAGTCAGACTGAATGTAATATCAATTTTTGAAATATTATTCGAGAACTCTTCAACTTTCAGGATCGCATCGCCGAGTTTTAATTCGGGTACTTCCGGTGTATTCTGAAGCATAAAAGAAACCTGAAACAACGGACTTCGGCTCATGTCTCTCTGCTTGACAACTGCATCTACTATTTTTTCAAATGGAACATCCTGATGTTCGTATGCTTCAAGTGTCGTATTTTTAACTTTCTGTAAAAATTCATTGAAAGAAATTTCACCATCTATCTCACTTCGCAGCGCGACCGTATTGATAAAGAAACCGATCATGTCCTCTGTCTCTGCCTGCTGTCTGCCCGCTACCGGACTTCCGATTGTGAAATCTTCCTGACCGCTGTATCTGTAAAGCATTACATT
>JAGPCH010000358.1 GCA_018058125.1 Ignavibacteria bacterium
CAATAATACAGTTAGACTTCCTGATCATTTGATTTTCAGGATTACAGGGTATGAGGAGATTGATAAGGATCATTTTGTAAGGCTAAGAGTTTGCTGTCATCAGCGGCGGATTGAATAGGTTTAATTAGCTTTTCTAATGTATTATTAAAGGCATTTTAAAAAATATTATTTTATTAACTTCATTTTATATTCAAACTTTTTTTCGTGCTAATATCTTATCAATTAAAATTATAATAATACCTAACAGTATATATCCAGCCATTATGAATCCAATATTCCTGAAGGTGACTGCATAACCGAGTTTGGCGACATTCATGAAATAGTACGGATATAATCCCGTCAGAGCTCCTCTAATCAGTGAATAGATCAGATAGATCAGTGGATATATTAACCATTTAATGCTGTTCGAAAATCTAAGATCACCTTTTCTTACAAAAAATATCCAGTAAAGAAGATACAGTACCGGGACAACAGTATGAAGAAATTCATCTGCAACTTTTTCCGGACCTTTGGGATCCCAGATATTTGCCAGTACAAGGTGATACACAAGCGCTACGACGATAATATAAAGGAGTATTCCTCCCTGAACCGACGGAGCATTTAATATCTTACCTATTCTGCTTTCCGTTGATATGACCTGAAATGTAAAACTCACTGCTACTATAAAATTGGTCCAGATAGTCATAAAGCTCAGATACTTTATTAGTTCGTAAAGTCTTGAATCCGCCTGTGACAAACTAATATAAAGCTGAAGTATTAATGCAAACCATGCAGCCAAAGCGCCTGCTACAGCAAACAATTTCTTCAAAATGTATTTATTTTAAATTAAAAATTTTTTCAGTTCGGGGATAATTTAATTCTAACTTTCAGGATTATCAAGTTTAAACTATTTTTTTCATTTCAATAATTTTATATTGCAACTTCATATATAAATCCCGTCGGATATAATCCACCGGGTGATCCATAAATTTTAAAATTTTTTAATCCGCTTTTTAACATTAACTATTAACTATTAACTATTAACTATTAACAAAAAGAATTCATACATGAAAAAAACAAAACCGGTTTTTACATTATTCTGTATACTTATACCGTTATTACTTATACACACTTCAGAATTATTTTCCTGCACGAGAGTAGTATATCAGGGACCAAACAGTACAATCATCACTGCAAGATCAATGGACTGGGAAGAAGATATCGGCACTAATCTGTGGATCTTTCCGAGAGGAATGAAACGAAACGGCGAGACGCCTCCGAGCTCTCTCGAATGGACTTCAAAATACGGGAGCGTGATCGCTTCAGGTTTTGATATTTCAAGCAGTGACGGCATGAATGAAAAAGGTCTTGTTGCAAATCTTAACTGGCTTGCGGAATCTGAATATCCTACATGGGATAAGAAGAAAGCCGGTCTGACAGTTGCCGCCTGGGTGCAGTATGTTCTTGATAATTTCGCGACTGTTGAAGAGGCTGTTACAGAACTTCAGAAAGAAAATTTTGTCATTCTTACTGCAAGTATTCCCGGGACATCTACAATTGTGACTGTTCATTTATCTATATCAGATGCAACAGGCGATAATGCAATATTTGAATTCATAAACGGAAAACTTGTAATTCATCATGACCGCTCATATAATGTAATGACCAACTCGCCTGTTTTTGAAAAGCAGCTTGCTCTTAATGACTACTGGAGCGGAATAGGAGGAACTGTTTTTTTACCCGGCACAAACAGAGCAGCCGACAGGTTTGTACGAGCTTCATTTTATATTAAAGCTATTCCTCAGACTGATGATATCAGGTCTGCAGTTGCAAGTGTTTTCAGTGTTATCAGAAATTGCTCTGTTCCTCTCGGTATAAGCACGCCCGGTCAGCCGAATATTTCTTCGACACGATGGAGATCTGTTTCAGATCAGAAAAATAAAGTATATTATTTTGAGACTACAACTACTCCGAATACTTTCTGGGTGGATTTTAATGATGTGAATTTTTCTGAAAACGCGCCTGTAAAAAAACTTGGTCTTACAAAAGGTGAAATTTATTCGGGAAATGCTGCGGATAAGTTTGTTGAAACATCTCCTTTTAAGTTTGAAGGATTGTAAACATTGTTAAATTAAAAAATGAACATTCTGCAATATCAGATGTGTACAAGGATATATTAATATAATTTGATTTGTGTTGTTTCGCCTGGCTAATTCCGTCCCGACGCGGCGGATCCGCAGATACATGATCTGATAAAATATAATTTGCATAAATAAGCGGGCAATTATTTCGTGAATTCGATGGAGTTTTTTGACATTTATAAAATCAATTCAGATAAAATTTTCTTTTTAAAGTTTTTTATAAAATCAAATCAATAAAATTCGCTTAATTTTTTAAACTAAAAAACTTTATGAAATATTTTTCATTTATCATAGTTTGTCTTCTAATAGGATTTACATCCTGCGGACAAAAAAAAGAAACTGCAAATAATACACCTTTAAAAGATTCAAAAGTTTCCAAGAAAGATTCAACTCCTGAATCAACACCAAAATCTGTTGATGCATCGGACTCAACAAATTCAAACCCCTCTGTTGTTGCAAAAATACAAAAAGCATTAACCGGCAAGTTATTAACAGCCGACCTGAATTCAATTCCAAAAGAAGAAAGATTTTTTTATTACAAGGCTTTCGATCTGAACAGTGACGGCAAGGATGAATATTTTGTCGGCTTTTCTAGTCCGTATTTCTGCGGTACCGGCGGATGTTCAGGCTATATACTGAATAATGACGGGTCACTAATAACTAAATTCTCCGTAACCGATTTTCCCATTTATATTGCAGCGGGAAATACAGGAGGATGGAGGGATCTTATCTTTAATAGTAACGGTGAATATCATGATATGAAAAGTAAGAATGGAAAGTATCCTTCGAATCCGTCAGTAGCTGAAAAGTGGAATGGTGAAAATCCGGAAAAAGCTCCTGCAATACTTGATATATATAAATTGAAATATCCTAAGTTTGCTTTTTAAGATTCATTTTTGAAGTAATTGGTTTTGTTATTTTCATACCAATTTAGAAAAATTAATATGAGCTTGGATTTTTATAAAATAATAAAAAAGATGCAAAAGTTTACAATCGCTGTTATTGAATTGTATATAGGGAGGTCGCTGTTCAGATGTGGGCAGCAACGCTTACTCCTTCAGATC
>JAGPCH010000359.1 GCA_018058125.1 Ignavibacteria bacterium
TTATTGACAAGTTCAAAGAGCATCATAAATACGAACCGGAAAAATTTTACGTTGGCTTTAATACGGGCTGCTCGAATCTTTTCCCCAATAAAAAGATGACGACTGACCAGCATATATTTTTAATTTCAGAGCTTATCAAATTTGATAATATAAAAGTTGTTCTTCTCGGCGGCAAGGAAGATACTGAAAGAAATTTAAAAATCTATGATGCTTTTACTCAGGAAGAGAAGAAGAAAATTTTATACACTCCTACTAACTTAGGTCTTCGTCAGGGCGCCGCATTTGTGAGCCTTTGCGATTTAGTTGTAACGGGTGACAGCTTCGGAATGCATCTGGCAATTGCCCAGAAGAAAACAATTATCGTATGGTTCGGTGTTTCCTGTCCCGCTGAAATTGAGCTGTACGGCAGGGGAGAAAAATTAATTCCACAAGGGCTTTCATGCCATCCGTGCTGGAAAAAAAGCTGTCCTTATAATCTAGAGTGTATTGATATGATTGACCTCAACAAAATAATTGACCTGGTAAAAAAATATTCACTCTTAAAAACTCCCCGCAACATTAATAATTAAAATTTGAAATCTCTCAGACTTCTTTTCGCGCTTCTTTTCCTATCGGGCGTTCAGCAGGTATTCTCACAAACACTTACACTGGAAGATATATTCTATAAGAGAAGTTTTGGAGAAAAAGGAATCTCAGGAATAGCTCCGATGAATGACGGCAAAAATTATTCTTCTGTTGTATCTGAGAATGACGGATTAAAAATTGTTAAAACTTCCTATGAAACAGGAGCTGTAACAGAGACAATAATTAACTTAAGTAAATATTCAGCAAAGGGAAAAAACTTCCTTCCTTCCGGCTATGAATTCAATTCCGATGAATCTAAAATTCTTTTTTCTGTTTTAAAAGACAGGCTTTACCGCCACTCGACAATCAATTACTATTATGTGTATGATGTAAAAACAAAGGAGATGAAAGAGCTTGAGGGTTACGGTATGTATGCAGATTTTTCACCAGACGGCAAAAGTATTGCCTTCGTAAGAGATAACAATATTTTTATAACTGAGCTTGAAAATTTTACAGAGAAACAAATAACAACGGACGGTGTATTTGAAAAAATAATTAACGGAATGTCTGACTGGGTATATGAAGAAGAGTACAGAATAAACCGCGGATTTTTCTGGTCGCCTGCCGGTGATAAAATAGCTTATTATAAATTTGATGAATCTAATGTAAAAGAGTTTTCATTAACATACTATGATGGTTTATATCCCAAAGAATACAAATACAAATATCCCAAAGCCGGAGAGGAAAATTCAAAAGTTTATGTATATGTGTATGATACAAAAACAGGTGAGAGCAGACAGATAAACACCACAAATGAAACCGATTTTTATATCCCAAGAATAAAATGGACTAACGATAACAATACGCTTTCATTCCAGATTTTAAACCGCCGTCAGAATAAGCTCGACCTATATTTTGCAGATGCATCAACGGGAAACTCAAAAATAATTCTTTCCAGAACAAATAAATATTATCTGGAGATAAACAGTGATCTGACATATATTGGCAATACCGGCTTTATATGGAATGAAAACAATAATCTTTACCTGTACGATTTGAACGGAAAACTTCTGAATAATATCTCTTCAAACAAAGATGATGTTGAAAAATTTTACGGCTACAATGAAAAGAACAATAAAGTATACTTCCAGTCTACTGTTGAATCACCTTTAACCCGTTCTGTATTCTCTGTGAATCTTGACGGCAGCGGAATCCAAAAGCTGACTCAGAAAACAGGATGGAATAAAGCCGAGTTCTCCTCTGATTATTCATTTTTTATAAACACATATTCAACTATCTATACTCCGGATTTTATTACTGTTAACGATGCAACAGGAAAAGAAATTAGAGTGCTGGAAGCCAATAATGAACTGAAAAAAGATATCTCAATACTGAATCTTACCAAGCCGCAGTTTTTTACTTTTAAATTGTCGTCTCCTGTTGCAGGTACAAACATAGATTACCTTAACGGCTTTATAATTAAGCCTAAAGATTTTGATTCTACTAAAAAATATCCCGTGATGTTTTATACTTATGGCGGACCGGGTTCGCAGACTGTAAAAGATGAATGGATGGACGAAAAATATTTCTGGTTTGAATATCTTGCAGAGAAAGGAATTATTACCGTCTCCATCGATAACAGGGGGACGGCAGGAAGAGGAGAGGCATTCGAAAAATCTTTGTACTTGCAGCTTGGGAAATATGAAACCGAAGATATGATACAGGCAGTGAAGTATCTTCGCACGCTTCTATATATTGATAAAGATAAAATCGGAGTTTACGGGTGGAGCTATGGCGGATACATGGCAGCTATGTGCATTACACAGGCAGCTGATTATTTTAAAACTGCAGTAGCAGTTGCGCCGGTAACTAACTGGAGATTCTATGATAACATTTACACTGAAAGATTTATGCGAACTCCCGATGAAAACGGAGATAACTACGATAATCTTTCACCGCTCTTAAATGTGAAAAAAATAAAAGGGGATTTTTTAATTGTGCACGGAATGGCAGATGATAATGTTCATCTGCAGAATACAACTGAGATGATTTCGGAAATGATTAAGAACAATATCAGATACGATTCCGAGCTTTACCCCGATAAAAATCATGGAATATCAGGAGGTAAAACCCGGCTGCATCTTTATACAAGAATTACAAATTTTCTTTTAAAGTCATTCGGAAAGTAATCCGATATTAAATAGATATAAATCAGCTTCCCATCCAGGCTTTTCTTAATCTCAGCTGTTCTTCTGTAGGATTTTTAGAAAGCTTTACTTCCGGCTTACCTTCAGCGGTTACCATTTTCATTTTTCCTTTCAGCAAGACTAATTTTTCATTTCCGTCAGCATCCTTTCTTGCAACTTCTATCTCAACATCTTCTCCCTCTACTGCCTTAGTAAAGAAATCATTTATTATGCTTTGTATCTTTGATACTTCAAGTGCCTTTCCGTTTACCTTTGTGTACTGGTCGCCCTGCTTTAAGCCGAGACTTTTTCCGAATTCATCAATATCATCTGACTTAATGTAAATTCTTTTAGTCTTCATGTCAAAATCAATTGCCTGAGTGCCAAGGCTGAACTCTTTCTCTTTTGCTCCGCCGCCGAAATCAAGCCCTAC
>JAGPCH010000360.1 GCA_018058125.1 Ignavibacteria bacterium
ATCAGGCATTAACAGAAATGCTATCAACCAGCTCCATTCCCTTTTCCATAGCTTTTTTATTAAGTGGTATAAGATCATGATATCTTTCGGGAAGAACTTTCTTTAATCCTTCGATTATATTGTCCAGTTCGATTATAGGTTTTTTTCTAAGAAATGAACCGAGTATTATCATGTTCATTACTTTTTTATTATCTAATTTCGTAGCTTCATTTGCAGCTTCTATCGGTACAATGTCTATATCTGTTCTTGTCGGCGGTTTTAGTATTGTACTTGCTTCAAAAATAAGCAAACCGCCGGGCTTTACCGCTTTTTCAAATTTATCCAAAGATGGCTGATTCAATGCTATTACTGTATCAAACATAGTTAATATCGGCGAACTGATAGGCGTGTCACTGATTATTACCATACAATTCGCTGTTCCGCCGCGCATCTCCGGTCCGTAAGATGGCATCCAGCTTACTTCTTTATCTTCAATCACTCCGGAATAACAAAGAATTTGTCCCATTGTCAAAACTCCCTGCCCTCCGAAACCTGCTATTATAATTTCTTCTGTCATTTTAATTTAAATTAAGGTTTTCCTTTTCCGGAACTTTAAGGTCTCCCAGCTGATAAAACGGAAGCATATGATCTTCCATCCATTGATTTGATTCAACCGGTGTCATTTTCCAGTTTGAAGGGCAGTTTGTAACTATCTCTACAAAACTTAACCCTTTGTTTAGCTCCTGATACTTAAAGCCATTATATATAGCCTTCTTAGCTCTTCTTACATGAACGGGTGAATTAACTGCAACTCTTGCGCAATAATATACTCCCGGCAATTGAGCTATCAACTCAGTGATCTTTAATGGATAACCCATATCCTGAGTATCTCTTCCAAACGGAGAAGTAGTTGTCTTTATTCCGGCAAGTGTGGTAGGAGCCATCTGACCGCCTGTCATTCCGTAAATTCCATTATTTATAAATATTATCAAAATATTTTCACCCCTGTTGCAGGTGTGAATTGTTTCACCTGTTCCGATTGCAGCAAGATCTCCGTCGCCCTGATATGAAAACACATATCTGTCCGGGAGAACTCTCTTTATACCTGTTGCAACTGCCGATGCTCTGCCGTGTGCCGCTTCACTCATATCAATATTAAAATAGTTATATGCAAATACTGCGCAACCAACCGGAGCTACTCCGATCGTTTTATCCTGAATTCCCATCTCGTCGATCACTTCAGCTATAAGTCTGTGTGCAACACCGTGTCCGCATCCGGGACAATAATGCATAGGCGTGCTTGTAAGAGTTTCGGGTTTGTCATAGATCAGATTATCACTAATGCAGATACTTTCTTCTGCTAACATATTTTCATAATGATCATCATCGATCATAGTTTTTTCGTTCATGCTAATACTCCTTCGCTGATTTCTTCAATTTTTAAAAGTATTTCCTCCGGTGTCGGGATTATTCCACCCATCCTGCCTATAAACTCAACCGGAATTTTTCCGTTTGCGGCTAACATTACATCTTCCACCATTTGACCGGCATTCATTTCTACAGTTAAGAATATCTTAGTTTTATCAGCAAGTTCACGGATAGCTTCATACGGAAATGGAAATAGCGTTATTGGTCTGAACACTCCGACATTGATCCCCTTCTCTTTTGCTAACTCTGCTGCTTTCTTACATATCCTTGCAACCAAACCGAATGCCATTAAAACTACATCAGCATCTTCGCAATTTGTTGCTTCATATCTTATCTCTTCTTTTTCAATCTCTCTGTATTTTCTCTGCAGATGCAGATTTGTTTGCTCCATAGCTTCCGGCTGAATATGTAAAGAAGTTATGATTGCCCTTTCACGGGTCTTTGGCTTACCTGTTGTTGCCCAGTCAAATAATTCAAATGTTCTTTCCATCTGAGGGAAGAGTTCAACTTTTTCCATCATTTGTCCTAGCGCGCCGTCTGTAAGTATCATAACAGGATTCCTCCATTTGAAAGCAAGTTCGAAACCAAGTTTTGTATGATCAACCATTTCCTGAATAGTTGCAGGTGCAAGTACTATTAATTTATAATCACCGTGACCGCCGCCTTTTACAGCCTGAAAATAATCTGACTGTGATGGCTGAATAGTCCCAAGACCGGGACCGGCTCTTACAACATTCACAAGAAGGCACGGCAGTTCTGCACATGCAATATAAGAAATACCTTCCTGCATCAGACTTATACCTGGTGATGAGGAAGATGTCAAAACTTTCTTACCGGTACCTGCTGCACCGTATATCATATTTATTGAAGCAATTTCACTTTCTGCCTGCAGCACAACCATGCCTGTTCTGGCATGGGCTTCTTTGGCAAGATACTCAAGCACTTCAGATTGCGGAGTGATCGGATATCCGAAATAAGCGTCACAACCGCAGCGTATTGCAGCTTCAGCGAGCGCTTCATTTCCCTTCATTAATTTTAATTCTTTCATGAGTTTAAGTTTACTGTTATGTCACCTGTTACGTTAGTTATAGTAGCTACCTGCTCATTTTTCTTGACAGTTCTCCGGTAGACTTTTATTACACTGTCGGGACAAACTAAAGCGCAGTTTGTACAGCCCGTACAATTATCTTCTATTTTTACAATATAATGATATCCCTTTGAATTGAGTTTTCGGGTCAATTCAAGAGATTGCTGAGGGCATGCAGAAGCGCAAAGTTCACATCCTTTGCATTTCTCAATGTCAATTACAATATCACCTTTTACTTTAGCCATTTTTGTTCAGTTTTATATAATAAAAAAAGGTTACAATACAATTGTAACCTTGAGGTTTAATTTCATTTTATTCAGGCATTGATGTTCAAACAATATATATATCAAATATCTCATTTTGATCGGTGATTCATTTTCCGCTTTTAATTACTTAATCTTCTGTTCTTTACAAAAATAACGATCTTCAAAGAATTTCTAAATCCACTTTTAAATCTATTCCTTACGATTTTTATACAATCATAGAATCCGGAGCATAATGTAATTTATAACGGTGCAATTCTTATACCAAAAAAGGTACTGCTATAATGTTTTTATTACTCACTTTTATCATTGAATTTTCAGGAATCGAACGCCATTTGTCGATAAAATCCCCAATTGGTTCTGATACAAGACAAGCTGCAAAATCACCAAATTTCTTTTCTATGTGTGGGTTTAATCTTTTTAAC